>NZ_JBIAZA010000018.1:0-220810 GCF_042898655.1 Streptosporangium sp. NPDC000396 | reverse complement strand
CGGCATCGGCCCTTCTCGCCTCGATGTCTGGTGGCGCCGAAGAACGCTCGAACGAAGTCCCAGCTCAGGCCCTGGTCAGCGGCTCGTCGCACGTTTCTTAACGGCACCTCTACTCAGGACGAGTCCCCCAGAGACTTGTAGATCAGCTACCTGGCGGCTGGGGACCTGCTCGGCGCGCTTGCGGCCCGCTCCGGAGCGAAGCATCCGGCCAGCGGACGGCACCCCTCGTTTGGGCGGTCTCACACCGAGTAGGCGCCGGAGGCGAGGGCGATGACGCCGACCACGGTCATCAGCAGCGCCGAGCCGGGGTGCATGGCGATCGAGATGCGGATGTCCTGCTTCTTCCAGGCGAGCCAGACGCCCGGGTAGAGGAAGACGAGCTTCGACAGGACCGTCCAAGGGGCCCAGAAGTGGTACACCGAGAAGAAGAAGGTGTTGAAGAACGGGGCCCACTTGCCGAGCTGCGGGAGGCGGGGCAGCAGAAAGCCGCGGAAGTAGTACTCCTCGAGCAGGGGCAGGGTGAAGCCGGTGAACGGTGCGCAGATGAGCAGCGTGGTGAGCACGAGCTCCTGCGGGTAGCCCTGGAGGTAGGCGGTGCCGTCGGGGCCGGCGCCCTGGTAGTCCACCCAGGTGAAGAACCAGTCGTAGACGATGTTGTCCAGCGGGGTCAGTGAGAGCGCGACCACGGTCATCCACACGAGGCACGCGGCCCCGAGCCAGAAGACCTTGCCGCGCGAGACCGGCTTGTCCCGGTAGCGGACGACGCCCTTCATCGTGAAGCGGCCGGTCTGCTTCTTGCCCAGCCACAGCAGGAACAGCTGGAGCGGAAAGAGCACAACCGCGAGGGCGATGGCCCAGGCCAGGAAGATCGGGAAGTCCATCGCCCGGACCAGGGGGGCGGCGATGAACGCGTACACGGCGACGATGACCGCGCCGGGCACCAGGTGCAGTGCGATGGAGAACGGGACGGAGTGACGGTCGGCGAGGAGCTTCGCGACGAAGCCTTTCGGCTGGGCGCCTTGGGTGTCGGCCGGGAGCCGCATTGCTGAGTCCATGCCGGGAAGTGTGGCCCCGCGACCTGACACGGACCTGATGTCGCTCTGACACGGCTTCGAGTCGCCGTGAAAGGCGCAGGTCACAGCACATCCTGAATACAGGGAGGAAACGGGTCGCACTCCGCCGCAGGGACGCGGCGGAGGTCATGTGGTCGCCGGTCAGCTCTTCGCGAGGTCGGTGATCGGCACCGAGGGGTCGGCGAGCCGGTCGGGCTCGACGCGTACGCCGGCGCGGATCAGCTCCTGCACCGGCGCGATGCCCTCGTCCCACCGGTTGACGTGCATCCCTGCCACGACACGGCCACCGGAGAGCCAGAAAGCGTGGAAGGCCCGCGCCTCCAGGTCTCCGCGGACGGTGACGGAGTCGTATCCACCCGGTGCGAACCAGCCGGAGAACTCCATGCCGACGTCGTACTGGTCGGTAAAGAAGTAGGGCGGCCGGTCGTAGACGACCTCCCGGCCGAGCATGGCCCTGCCCGCTGCCAGTCCCCCGTTGAGCGCGTTGGCCCAGTGCTCGACGCGTATCCGGGTGCCGTACAGGGGGTTGAACGCGTTGGCCACGTCGCCCGCGGCGTAGACGCCGGGGTCGTCGGTGCGGAGAGACGCGTCGACGACGATCCCGTTCTCCACGGCCAGGCCCGCCCGCTCGGCGAGTTCGGTGTCAGGGCGCACGCCGACACCGACGATCACCACGTCGGCCGGGATCTCGCCGCCGTCGTCGGTGAGCACCGCCCGGACGCGTCCGGTGATGCCGCGGAAGGCGGTCACGCCTCGGCCGAGCCGCACGTCGACACCCTTCTGCCGGTGCACGTCGGCGAAGAAGGCGCCCAGTTCCGGGCCGAGCGCGGCCAGCAGCGGCATCTGCTGCGGCTCGACGACGGTCACCTCGCAGCCGTACTCCCGCGCGGCGGCCGCGGTCTCCATCCCGATCCATCCGGCTCCCACGACGACCACCCGGCCACCCCCGCGGATGGCCTCGCGCAGTCGTTCGGAGTCTTCGAAACCGCGGAGATAGTGCACGCCGTCCAGGTCCGCGCCGGGCACGTCGAGGCGGCGTGGAGACGCGCCGGTAACGAGCAGCAGCTTGTCGTATCCGAGCCGCGGGCCACCGTCGAGCTCCACCTGGCGCGCGGCCCGGTCGAGGCCTGTCGCGCGGCGCCCGAGGAGCAGCTCGACGGAGTTCTCGTCATACCAGCTCTCGTCGTGAACGTAGACCTTGGCTTTCTCCTCCTTGCCGAGCAGGTAGCCCTTCGAGAGCGGAGGCCGCTCGTACGGGCGTTCGTCCTCGGCACCGACCAGCGTGATCCTGCCCGCGAAGCCCTCCTCTCGCAGGGACTGCGCGGCCTTCGCCCCGGCCAGGCCCGCTCCGACGATGACGAACGTCTGCTCGGTGGTCATGAATCTCTTCCTACCCGTTTCCTCACGGGTTCCGACGAACTTGAGCGCCGGTCCGGAGCGCGCACCGGTGATCTTCATGTAATTTCATCACTTGTTGACTTCCTGAACGCCCCGGCTTAACGTTGCAGGGACGCATTGATTGCAGCAGTGCAAGGAGTCGCCCGTGGACGGCGTGGAGCGCGATCGCCTCGCCCGCGACATCGGCGACTTCCGGCGAGCCCTGCTCCCCGGCTTCCTGCTCCACCTGCTGCGCGGATTCGAGGGCGAAGACCCCTCCGTGATCCAGATCGTCACGCTCTACGTCCTCGACCACACGACCGCCACGACACTCCGCGAGCTCGCCGATCACGTCGGCCGGTCGGTCTCGGCCACCAGCCGCCTGGTCGACCAGCTCGTACGGCGAGGCCTGGTCGACCGCCACGAGGACCCCGACGACCGGCGAGCCCGGCGGATCGCCCTCACCGAAAGCGGCGCGAACTTCCTGCGGGAGTTCGAGCGCGCCAGGGCGGACGCCCAGCTGGAGGTCATGGCCTACCTGAACGCCGAAGAACGCGAGCTCGTGATCCGAGCCATGTCGCTGCTCGGCGAAGCTTCAAGGAGACGCATCCATGCACACCCCACTGATCCTGAAATTCGATGACATCGGGGCGGAGATGCTGCCCCTCGTCGGTGGCAAGGCCGCCAACCTCGGCGTGCTCACCACCGCCGGGCTTCCCGTCCCACCCGGGTTGTGCGTCACCACCGAGGCCTACCGCAGGGTCGCCGAGCAGGCCGGCCTCGACGATGTGCTCGACGCCCTGGCCGTCACCCCCGCCACAGACGTCAGAGCACTGAACGGCCTGGCCTCCCGCGCCCGCGAGCTCGTGCTCCGCGCTCCGGTGCCCGAGGACATCTCCGAGGCCGTACGGCAGGGCGCGCACGGCCCCGTCGCGGTCCGCTCCTCCGCCACCGCCGAGGACCTGCCGCACGCCAGCTTCGCCGGGCAGCAGGACACCTATCTCAACGTGATCGGCGCCGAGGCCGTGCTGGACGCGGTCCGGCGCTGCTGGGCCTCGCTGTGGACCGACCGGGCCGTGGCCTACCGGGCCGCCAACGGCATCGACCACCGAGCCGTGCTGCTGGCCGTCGTGATCCAGGAGATGGTCCAGTCCGAGGTCGCCGGAGTCATGTTCACCGCCAATCCGGTCACCGGGCGGCGGCGCGAGGCGGTCATCGACGCCAGCCCCGGTCTCGGCGAGGCCGTGGTGTCGGGCGCGGTCAATCCCGACCACTTCGTGGTGGACATCGCCACCGGGCGGATCACCGAGCGGCGGCTGGGCGACAAACGGCTGGCCGTCCGGTCGCTGCCCGGCGGCGGCGTCGAGCACGTCGAGACCGCGACGGACGGCTCGTGCCTCACCGACGCCCAGATCAGGGCACTGGCAGAGCTGGGCGGCCGGGTCGAGGACCACTACGGCTCCCCGCAGGACACCGAGTGGGCCATCGACGCCGACGGCACGCTGTGGCTGACCCAGTCGCGCCCGATCACCACCCTCTTCCCGATTCCCCGGCACGGCGGCGATCCCGATGCGCCGGGCGTCGAGGGCACGCGGATCTACTTCTCCTTCAGCGTGGCCCAGGGCGTCTACGGGCCGATCACCCCGATGGGCATGTCGGCCTTCCGGCTGCTGTCGTCGTCGGTCGCCGGGCTGCTGGGAATCCCGGTCGCCGACCGGCGGGACGGGGCGCCCCGGTTCGCCGAGGCGGCCGGCCGGTTGTTCATCGACGTCACGGGGGTGATGCGCAGCCGGGTGGGCCGAGCCGGCTTCCCCCGGTTGCTCGACCTGATGGAGGCCAGATCGGCCACCGTGCTGCGCGGCCTGTTCGACGACCCCCGCTTCAGCGTGACCCAGCACTCCGTGCGGCCCGCCCTGCGCCGGTTCGCCAAGAACGCGGCTCGCTTCCGCGTGCCGTCGCGCGCCGTACAGGCCGTGCTGAACCCGGCGTCCGCGCACCGGCGGGCGCAGCGGCTGGGAGCGGACCTGCGAGTACGGCTGGCGTCCCCGGCGGATGCCACCCCCCTCCAGCGGCTCGACCGGGTCGAGCGGATCCTGGGATCCCAGGCCATTTCGATGCTGCCCCAGATCCTGCCGGGGGCGGTGGCCGGGTTGGCCATGTTCGGCCTGGCCGTCCGCCTCCTCGGTGACCTCGCCCGGCCCGGTGATCTCACGACCGTCCTGCGGGGGTTGCCGCACAACGTGACCACCGAGATGGACCTGGCCCTGTGGCACCTGGCCGGCCGGATCCGCTCCGACAAGGACGCCGCTTCCCTGCTGCTCGGCACCCCGGCGGCCACGCTCGCCGAGCGCTTCCGCGACGGGTCGCTGCCCGGCGTGGTGGACCGGGGGCTGAGGGAGTTCCTGTCCGTCTACGGCAGCCGGGCGGTCGCCGAGATCGATCTCGGGGTGCCGCGCTGGTCGGAGGACCCGGCGCATGTCATCGGCGTCCTGGCCAACTACCTGCGGCTGGAGGACCCGGCGCTGTCTCCCGACGCGCTGTTCGCCAAGGGCGCCGCGGAGGCCGCCCTCATGGTCAAGACCTTGAGCGCCCGCGCGGGCGGCCTCCGTGGCCGGATCGTCCGCTTCGCCCTCGGCCGGACCCGGGCCCTGGCCGGACTTCGCGAGCTGCCCAAGTTCTTCATGGTGAACATCCTGGCCGCCATGCGCGCCGAGCTGATGATCATCGGCGCCGATCTGGCCGCCCGCGGCCTGCTGTCCGCTCCCGACGACGTCTTCTTCCTGACCGTCCGCGAGGTCAGGACCGCCCTTGTGACCACGGCCGGCTCCGGTGACACGGCGCCGCCGTACCCGGCCACGCTGCGGGAGCTCGTCTCCGAGCGGCGTGAGAACGCCGCGCGCGAGCAGCGCCGCAGGCACCTGCCCCGAGTCCTGCTGTCGGACGGCACCGAGCCCGAAGCCGTCGCCACGTCGGCCCCGGTGGACGGCGCGCTGACCGGCACTCCGGCCTCTGCGGGCAGTGTCACGGGGATCGCCAGGGTGGTCTTCGATCCGGTGGGCGCCCATCTGGAGCCCGGCGAGATCCTGGTCTGCCCTTCCACCGACCCCGGCTGGACACCGCTGTTCCTCACCGCCGGCGGCCTGGTGATGGAGATGGGCGGCGCCAACTCCCACGGTGCCGTGGTCGCCCGCGAGTACGGCATCCCGGCCGTCGTGGGTGTCGCCCGCGCCACCGAGCACATCGTCACCGGCCAGCGGATCACCGTGGACGGCACCTCGGGCGCGGTCACCACGGAATGACCGAAAGGCCTGCGCCTCACCCGGTGAGGCGCAGGCCGGCAGGGTCGCATCTCGATCAGTTGACACGGCCATGCGTCTTCCTTAATCTAATATCTGCAAGCAAGCAGATAAATGCTAAACACAGAAACTGCATTAAGGAAGTCATCATGGAGGCAGCGGAGATGAACCGGACCCACGACGAAGTCGCCATCCGCACCCTGCTCGGCCGGTTGGTCGAAGCCTGGGGACACGGCGACGCCGACGCCTACGGCGACTGCTTCACCGAAGACGCCACCTACGTCACCTTCGTCGGCACCCTCTACGAAGGCCGCGCCGACGTCACGGAAGGACACCGTGCCCTGTTCGACAGTTTCCTCAAGGGCACCCACCTGGCCGACCAGATCATCGACATCCGCTTCTACGGCCCCGGCACCGCGGTGGTCACCTCGCGGGGTGACACCTACAAGGGCAAGAAGCCCACCAAGCTGGGCAAGACCCAGACCTACACCATCGTGCGCGAGGCGGACGGCCACTGGCGCATCGCGGCCTTCCACAACACCAAGCACCAGGCCCTCATGGAGGCCATCTCCTTCAAATTCCAGCCGAAGACCAGGCCCCTGGCCGATCAGTGAAACAACCCGAGAACCAAACCGAACCGGGCCGGCACCGCGGCCGGAAGCCCAGTCGCGCCGGCGGCACGAGTGCCACAAGGCGTCAAACGTTCCCGCTGGTTCCCGGGAGACGGCAGCGTCAACGTTGACATTCGCTGCCATGGCCGATGAATTCCGCGGGAAGGACCATTGATGCCATACCGTCGTAACGAGACCGTCGTAGCGGGACGGCACCACCGCCGGGGCGCATCCGACCAGACGTCTCAGAAAGGCAGGGCCCATGCCTGCCACCCATGTCGCCGTGCTCGGCGAGTGCGTCGCCGACGCCTTCGCCACCGCTGACGCCGCGCGGGGCGAGCTGACCCTGCGCGTCCTGCCCGGTGGCGGTCCCGCGAACACCGCCGTGGCCCTCTCCCGCCTCGGCACCTCCACCCGCTTCCTCGGGCGGATCTCCCGCGACACCTTCGGCGCCCTGTTCCGCGCTCACCTCGACGCCTCAGGAGTCGACCTGACCGGCTGCGCGACCGCCGACGAGCCCAGCACGCTCGCGGTGGCCACCTTGGACGAGTCGGGGCAGGCCGTCTACTCCTTCTACGCCGAGGGCTCCGCCGACTGGGGATGGAGCCCGGCGGAGCTGACCCCCGAGCGGATCGGCGAGGTCGCCTGCCTGCACACCGGCTCTCTGGCCCTGGTCCGCGCCCCCGGCTCGGGACACGTCGAGGAATTGCTGGGCAGGACCGCCGCGCACGCCACCATCTCGATCGACCCCAACGTGCGCGCCACGCTCGTCGACCCCGCCGTCTACCGCGAGCGGATGCCCGTGTGGTGCGCCCTCGCCGACATCGTCAAGCTGAGCGACGACGACCTGGAGCAGATCCATCCGGGCGAACCCCTCGAAAAGGTCTGCGATACCTGGCACACCGAGGGCGCCCGCCTGATCGTGGTGACCCGTGGCCCGCAGGGCGCGATCATCTCCCTCGACGGCGAGCGCGCGACGGTGCCCGCTCCCGCCACGGACGTCGTGGACACGGTCGGCGCGGGCGACTCCTTCACCGCGGGGCTCCTCCACCGCCTGCACTCCTCCGGCCGGCTCGGCGGACGGCTCGACGATCTCGATCTCGACCAGGCCAAGGACGCGGCCTCCTTCGCCGCCCGCGTCGCCGCATTCACCTGCTCGGTCGCCGGCGCCAACCCGCCGTGGGCCCGCGACCTGGACGAGCAGGTGTCTCGACCGGGCGCTCAGGGAAGAGCATGATGAACTGATGTCCTACGCAGACGCCTTCACCCGCAGCATCACCGACCCCGAGGGCTTCTGGTCCGAAGCCGCCGAGGCCGTGACCTGGATCCGGGCACCACGCGAGGTGCTGGACGCCGACAACCCGCCGTTCTACCGCTGGTTTCCCGACGGGGAGCTGAACACCTGCTTCAACGCGCTCGACCGGCACGTCGAGGCGGGCCACGGCGACCGGCTCGCGCTGATCTACGACAGCCCGGTCACCGGGTCCCTCCGGCGTTACACCTACGCCGAGCTGCGCGAGGAGGTCGCCCGGTTCGCCGGGGCGCTGCGGTCGCTCGGCGTGGAGAAGGGCGACCGGGTGGTGATCTACATGCCGATGGTCCCGGAGGCGGTGATCGCCATGCTGGCCTGCGCGCGGCTGGGCGCGGTGCACTCGGTGGTCTTCGGCGGGTTCGCGCCCAAGGAGCTGGCGGTCCGGATCGACGACGCGCGTCCCAAGGTCATCGTGTCGGCCTCCTGCGGGATCGAGCCCACGCGGGTCGTGCCGTACAAGCCGATGCTGGACGCCGCGCTCGACCTGGCCGAGCACCGGCCCGCCCACTGCGTGGTCCTCCAGCGTGAGCAGGCGCCGGCGGAGCTCGCGCCCGGCAGAGACGTGGACTGGGCGAGCCTGGACGCCAAACCGGCCGAGTGCGTCCCGGTGAGGGCCACCGACCCGCTCTACATCCTCTACACCAGCGGCACCACCGGCCTGCCCAAGGGTGTCGTGCGCGACAACGGCGGGCACGCGGTCGCGCTGCTGTGGAGCATGACGAACATCTACGACATCCAGCCGGGCGAGGTGTTCTGGGCCGCCTCCGACGTCGGCTGGGTGGTCGGCCACTCCTACATCGTGTACGGCCCGCTGCTACACGGGGCCACGACCGTGCTGTACGAAGGCAAGCCGGTCGGCACCCCGGACGCGGGCGTGTTCTGGCGGGTGATCGCCCAGCACGGCGTGAGCGCGCTGTTCACGGCGCCGACCGCATTCCGGGCGATCAAGAAGGAGGACCCGGCGGCGGCCCTGCTCGGCGAGCACGACATCTCGTCACTGCGGACGCTGTTCCTCGCCGGAGAGCGCCTCGATCCCGACACCTACCACTGGGCGTCGGAAAAGCTCGGCATCCCGGTCGTCGACCACTGGTGGCAGACCGAGACCGGCTGGCCGATCGCCGCCAACCTGCGCGGGCTGGAGCCCATGCCGATCAAGCCCGGCAGTCCCACCGTGCCCGTCCCCGGCTACGACGTGCGCGTGCTCACGCCCTCCGGCACCGAGTGCGGCCCCGGAGAGGAGGGGGCGATCTGCATACGGCTGCCGCTGCCGCCCGGCACGCTCCCCACGCTCTGGCAGGACGACCATCGCTACGCGAAGTCCTACATGTCGGCCTTCCCCGGCCACTACCTGACCGGCGACGGCGGCTACGTGGACGAGGACGGCTACCTGTTCGTGATGGGCCGCACCGACGACGTGATCAACGTGGCCGGGCACCGGCTGTCCACCGGCTCCATGGAGGCGGTGCTGGCCGCGCACCCCGCGGTGGCCGAATGCGCGGTGATCGGGGTGACCGATGAGCTGAAAGGCCAGGTCCCGCGCGGCTTCGTGGTGCTGAAGAGCGGCGTGGACGCCGACCCGGAGTCGCTCCGGGCCGACCTCGTCCAGGCGGTCCGCGACCAGGTCGGCGCCGTGGCGGCGCTGAAGCAGGTCGACGTGGTCCCGGCGCTGCCGAAGACCAGGTCGGGCAAGATCCTGCGCAAGACCATGCGCGGCATCGCCGAGGGCCACGACGAGCCGGTGCCCTCGACCATCGAGGACGCGACGGTGCTGGACACCCTCCGCACGATCATGGGAACGCACCCGCGGCCGTAGGGGCCCTCAACGCCGGGAGGAAACGTCGGTGACACCACCGGTCACCGGACGAGGCTGGGGTGCTTTGTAGGCCCACTGCCAGACCAGTTCGAGCGGTCCCCGCTCGAAGCGGCGCAGCCACAGCGTGGACAGCGTCATGAGCAGGGCGCAGATGCCGGCCCATGCGGCCACCACCCACCATGGCCGCAGGCCGTCGAACCTCCCGGCCAGCCCGAGCCCCCAGCCGTAGCAGAGCGCCGAGGCCACCAGGTTCTGCAGGACGTAGCAGCTCAGCGCGGTGCGGCCGATGCCGGTCAGGCCCCGCCGCAACAGGCCGGGCGCACCGCTCATCCGGTGCACGATGGTCGTGACCAGGGCGAGCAGGCCCAGCGCCACCAGCGGCGGCAGCAGGTAGCGGTCGACCAGGGACCAGGTCTCCCCGGCGAAGGAGGTCAGCAGGTTCAGCGGCGCGCCCACGCCGAGTCCGACGATCATGAGCTTCCGCCGGAGAGTCGCGCCCCGGTCGGAGCCCTCGAACACCCCGGCCCGCATCAGCCGTGCGCCGAGCAGGAACAGCACGATCCCCAGGGGGACGATGAACACGGCCTCAAGCCGGTAGATGCCCATCATGTCGATCCGGGCGGCGACCTGGTCGAGGTAGCCGCCCTCGGTGAACAGTGTGGAGGGCACCACGGCCTGCCCGTCCACGCTGGCCTGGTCATACATCATGCCGAGGGTGACCAGGGCGACCAGTGTCGTGAACACCGATCCCACGGTGATCATCCAGACCCTGATCACCCGGTCGCTCCGGCCGATCAGGTAGGCCACGATGATCGAGGTCACGGCGTAGCCCATGAGCACGTCGAACTCGAAGATCAGCACATAGTGGATCAGGCCCTCGACGAACAGCAGTCCCGCCCGCCACAGGTACCAGCCGGGCCAGGGCGTGCCCCGGCGCTCGGCCGAGCGGTACTGCAACTCCAGCCCGACCCCGAACAGCAGGGTGAGCAGGGCGAGGAACTTGCCGTTGGTCAGGAAGCGGAGAAACGTCTCCACGGTGCCGGTCTGGCCCAGTGCGTCCAGCACTCCCGTGGGACCGGCCGGACTGGTGAAGATCCAGATATTCGTGCCCAGCGTGCCCATGATGGCAACACCCCTGAGCACGTCCAGCGCGTCGATGCGTCGTGTCGTCACGCTCTCAACGATCTCCCGCCCCATGCGGCCGGACATCGTCACGCGGATCCATCCCGGTCGTACATCGATGGATGTAGGCGCTTCGCCTTTGGTCGGCGGGCGGCTCCGCCTTTGGTCTGGTTGATCCGGCCGGTCCTGCCGGTCCGACTGGTTCGGCCGGTCCAGTCGGCTTAGTCGGTCCGGCTGGTTCGGCTGGTTCGGTCGGTTCGGCTGGTTCGGTCGGTTCGGCTGGTTCGGTCGGTTCGGCTGGTTCGGTCGGTTCGGTCGGTTCGGCTGGTTCGGCCGGGTCAGCCGAGTCGGCGGGCAGTCCGCCTCACGAACCCGTCAGGATCCGCCGGTGAAGTCGTCTCGCCGCCTCGCGGTCCAGGCCGAAGACCTCCTTCGCCGCGAGCCAGGCCGCCGCCCCCGCCCCGTCCCCGGCCAGGACCACCGGCGCGTCCAGCCCTTGCCGTACGGCGGAGCACACCGGCCCCCCGCTGGTCAGCACGCTCCCGGCGAGCACGACAGGGGTGGTCTCCCCCGCCCGGCGCACCTCGGCCACCGTCGCGCACAGCAGCCCTGCCGCCGTGGAGACGATCTCCAGTGCGGCGGGGTCGCCCGCCGAAGCGGCCCGGTTGACCAGTGGAGCCAGCCTCGCCAGCTCCAGCGGAGGCCGCCCCTGGGCCCGGACCACGAGCCGGATGGCCTCCTGCCTGCTTTCCTGGAGCGTCGCGGCGGGCTCCCACCCGGCGCCCAGGATGTGTTCGGCGACCAGGCGCGTGAGCAGCCCGGCGGGCTCACCCCGGCTGAGGCTGTGAGCGGCCAGGCGAGCCGCCTCTCGTCCCAGCCAGAAGCCCGACCCCTGATCCCCGAGCAGCCAGCCGAGCCCGTCGGAGACCGTCGCCGGTCTGCCGTCCTCGATCCGGGCGGCGATGGCACCGGTTCCGGCGATGAGCACGGTGCCGTCGGGCTCCGCCGTACCGGCGGCGAAGGCGATGCCGAGGTCGCCCGTCACCGTGGGGGCGCAGCGCAGGCCCGTGGAGGCCCACATCCGGTCGAAGACGGCCCTGTCGAGTGCCCCGGCCCCGGCCATGCCGACGACCGCCCCGGCCACCTGGTCCGGGTTCACCCCGTGGAGGGCGGCCTCCAGCGCCTGCCGGATGTTGGCGGCGGCCGTTTCGGTGCCGTGGGCCGCCGGATTGCCTCCCGGAGCCGTGCCGTACCCGATCCGCCGCCCTGAGGCGTCGAGCAGGACGGCACGCGAGGAGGTGCCGCCGACGTCCAGTCCCAGAACGAACATCGCTCAGAGACGTTCGCCGGTGAACGGCCCGATGAGAAGCGGTACCGGGTGGAGGAAGGCCTCGGCCGGCATCCGCGGACCGCCGACGGGCGCGACCCCGCCGGCGTCGAACGCAACCCTTTCGATCATGCCTCCAGTCTGCACGGCCGGTCGGCCGGTGCGGGCCAGGACAAGCGGGACACTCCCGGCCCCCACCGGATAAGGGAGGGGCCGGGAGCACCGCCTAGGAGTCGAAGCCCAGACCCATCCGGTCCAGGGTGCGCAACCAGAGGTTGCGGCGGCCCTGGTGGCGGTCCGCCTGCGCGATCGACCAGCGGGTCATCTGGATCCCGACCGAGCGAACCGGCTCGGGCGGGAAGGGAAGCGGCTTCTCCTTGACCATCCGGAGCTCGGTCCGCTCGGTCCGCTCACCGCTGAGCATGTCGAGCATGACGTTCGCCCCGAAGCGGGTCGCGCCGACGCCCAGCCCGGTATAGCCGACGGCGTAGGCGAGACGCCCGCCGTGGGCCTGACCGTAGAAGGCGCTGAACCGGCTGCAGGTGTCGATGACACCACCCCACTTGTGCGTGAAGCGCAGCCCGGAGAGCTGGGGGAAGGTCGTGTAGAAGTGCTCGGCCAGTTTGACGAAGGTCTCGTCGCGCTGTTCGTACTCCGGCTTGATCTTTCCACCGTTGTAGTAGACCGCGTCGTAGCCGCCCCAGAGGATGCGATTGTCGGCGGTCAACCGGTAGTAGTGGAACTGGTTGGCCGAGTCGCCGATGCCCTGCCGGTTGTGCCAGCCGACGGCGGCCATCTGTTCGGCGGAGAGTGGTTCGGTCATCAGGGCGTAGTCGTACACCGGCACCAGGAAGTGCTTCAGCCTCCGCAGCAACGGCTGGAACACTCCGGTGCCGAGGGCGACCTTGCCCGCCTTGACCGTGCCGTTCGGGGTGAGCAGTTCCATGCTCGTCTGGGTGTCCTTGATGGAGCGGACCGGCGTGCGCTCGTAGATGCGCACGCCCAGGGAGAGGCAGGCCTGCCGGAGCCCCCAGGCCAGCCGGGCGGGGTCGATCATGGCGCAGCCGTCACGTTCCCAGAAGCCACCGACGTAGGTGGGCGAGTTCACCTCCGCCCGGATCTGATCCTGGTCGAGGATGTCGAAGTGCAGCCCCATCTCCCGGGCGATCTGGACGCTCTCCTGCATGTCCTCAAGCTGCCACGGCTCGGTGGCCACGTTCAGTTCGCCGGTGCGCTCGTAACCGCAGTCGATGTCGTATCTGGCGACGGTCTCGCCGATCTCGTCGAGGTTGGCCAGTCCCATGCGTTCGAGCGTGGCGATCTCCTCCGGCCAGCGCTCCAGCCCGTTGGCGAGCCCGTGGGTCAGCGTCGCCATCGTGAAGCCGCCGTTGCGACCGGATGCCGCCCAGCCGATCCTGCGTCCTTCCAGCAGGACCACGTCGAGCGACGGGTTTCGTTCCTTGGCCATCAGGGCGGTCCACAGCCCCGAGAAGCCTCCTCCGACCACCACGAGATCGGCGGTCGTGTTTCCGAAGAGCCGCGGCTGCGGCTCGGGTTTCGCCGGACTGTCGAGCCAGTACGGCTTGCGCTCCGCATCAGCAAGAGCCTTCAGCGGATCCACAAATCTCACTTCCCTACGGTGAGTAAATTATTTTTTTGGTATGTATCGCGTGATCATGAGGACCACACGCGGGTTCCCCCCGCCTGAATCCGATCTCGCCTCCCTGTTCTCTGCCGAAGATCTGAGTACACCGAAGTCCCGTGCCGCCTTGGAGCGGACACGGGACTTGACGGCAGTCTAAGTGCGGCGCCGCGCGGTCACCGTGTTCACCACGGCGATCGCGACACCTACCGCGAATATAAGGGTTCCGAGGATGTTCACCTGCGGCGGCACCCCGATTCGGGTGGCGCCCCAGATCCACAGCGGGAACGTCTGGACGGAACCGCTGGTGAACTGGGTGATCACGAAGTCGTCGATGGACAGCGCGAACGCCAGCAGCGCACCCGCGACGACGCCGGGCAGGATCATCGGGAAGGTCACCCGCCAGAACGTCACCCACGTGGACGCGCCCAGGTCCCGCGCCGCCTCCTCGATCGACGGGTCCAGCCCGATCACCCGGGCCCGCACCGTGATGGCCACGAACGACAGCGAGAACAGCACGTGCGCGATGATCACGGTCACGAAGCCGGTCTGCACACCGCTGCTGATGAACAGCGACAGCAGGGACGCGCCCATGACGAGCTCGGGCGAGGCGATCGCGGCGAACATCGCCAGGTTGGTCGCCCCCTGCCCGCGGAACCGGTAACGGCCCAGGGCCAGGCCCATGAGCGTGCCGAGGATCGTCGTGATCAGGGTGGAGATCGCGGCGATCCTCAGCGAGTTCAGGACCGCTTCGGTCAGCTCGGGATACTGGTCCAGCAGGCCCCACCACTTGAGAGTGAAGCCCTGCCAGGTCACGTTCGACTTGCTCTTGGTGTCGTTGAAGCCGAACACGATCATGACGGCGATCGGCAGGAACAACCAGCCGATGATCAGCCAGGCGTAGACCGTGAGCAGCCGGTCGCCGAGCCGGGACCGCGTCCTGGTCCGCTTGGCGGGCCCCGTCTCCAGAACTGTCGCCTCAGGTGTGGTGCTCATCGGGCCGCCGCCTCCAGCACGTTCTCGGTGCCGAGTGCCTTGGCGTAGGCGAAGATGCCGATCAGCATCGCCGCCATCAGCGTGAACGACAGCGCGGCCGCGGTCGGGTAGTCGTTGTTGACGAGATACTGGGTCTGGATGATGTTGCCGATCATCGTGTTCTCCGGGCCGCCGAGGATGCCGGCGTTGACGTAGTCCGCGGTCATCGGGACGAACGTCATCAGCACCCCGGCGAACACGCCCGGAAGCGAGAGCGGCAGCACGACCTTGGTGAACGCCTCACGCTTGGACGCGTACAGGTCCTGGGCGGCCTCGACCACCCGGGGGTCCACCCGCTCCAGCGCCACGTAGATCGGCAGGATCATGAACGGCAGGTAGTTGTAGACCAGCCCGCCGATCACCGCCACCGTCGTCTGCAGCACGTGGAAGTCGCCCGGCAGCAGGCCCATCGACTTCAGCGGGGACAGCAGCATGCCGTCGTCGGCCAGCAGGAACTTCCACGACACCGTGCGCAGCACGAACGAGACGAAGAACGGCAGCAGCACCAGCAGCAGGTAGGTGGACTTGTGCGTGCGGCCCTTGAAGGCGATCCAGTAGGCCACCGGATAGGCCAGCGCGATGGAGATGGCGGTCGCGGCCAGGCCGTACACGGCCGACCGGATGAACTGCGCCTGGTACTGGACCAGGGCCTCGCCGTAGACCGAGAAGTTGAACGTCTGGACGAAGCCGTTCACCACGTCGCCCTCCTGAGTGGAGACCGAGGCCATGAAGACCATCGGCACCACCAGGAAGATCGCCAGCCAGAGGCCGCCGGGCAGGATGAGCAGATAAGGGGCAAGCCGCTTCATCGCTGCTTAGCCCTGAGTGATCGGCTGGAAGATGGACTCGAAGACCTTCGCCTCGGCCGTGGTCAGCGCCTTGTAGGACCGCAGCTTGGCCATGTCGGCCTCGGAGGGGTAGATCATCGGGCTGCTGGCGATCTGCTCCAGCGACTTCTTCTCATCCCCCGTGGCCTTGGCCGCGTCGGCGAGCACCAGGTCCTTGGTGGCGGGCACCGGGGTGATGTAGTTGATGGCCTCGACCAGCATCGTGGCGATCTTGGGCTGGTAGACGTAGTCCATGTAGGTCAGCGCGTCCACCGGGTTCTGCGCGGTCTTGGGGATGCACATGTTGTCGGTCCAGATCGTGCCGCCCTCTTCGGGCACCACGAACCTCAGGTCCTTGCCCTCGGCGACCTGCTGGAAGATGTCACCCGACCAGGCCATGGTGATCCACACGTCGCCCCGGGCGAGCGCGTCGACGTAGTCGTTCTCGTAGTACTTGCGCACCAGCCCCGCGTCGCGCTGCTCCTTGAGCTTCTCCCCCGCCTTCCGCCAGTCCTCCTCGGTCGACTTGTCGGGGTCGATGCCGAGGGCGAACATGCCGAAGTTCGCCACTTCCTGGGTGTCGAGCATCATGCCGACCTTGCCCTTGTACTTGGGGTTCCAGAGCTCCTGGATGCTCTTGACCTCGTCGACGTACTTGGGGTTGTAGGCGATGCCGGTCAGGCCGACCGTCCACGGGATCGTGTGGATGTTGTTCGGGTCCCAGGTCGGGTTCTTCACCTTCGGAGCCGCGTTGGCCGCGAAGTTCGGCAGCTTGGAGTGGTCCAGCGGGACCAGGTAACCCAGCGCGATGGCCTTGCTCAGCTGAAGACCGTTGGTCAGGACCATCAGGTCGTAGCCGATGTCGTTGTTGGCGGCGAGCAGCGGCTGGATCTTGCCGAAGAACGTGGTGTTGTCCTGGATCGCCTCCTGGTAGGACACCTTGATGCCGGTGTCGGCGGTGAACATCTCCAGAGACGGATACCGCGAGCCGTCCTTGTCGATGTACAGCGGCCAGTTGGCGAACCGCAGGGTGCCGTTCTTCTTCTTGGAGGCCCAGTAGTCGGCGACCACGTCGCTCTTGGCCGTGTCGACCTTCTTGCCCTGGACGCCACAGCCGGCGAGGGCGAGCCCGGCGGCGGACAGCCCCGCCAGGCGGAGAGCGTCACGGCGGGTGACCGAGCGCGGCTGCGTCATGCCCCGCAGAAGGGCAGGGTTCATGTGGTCGTTCATGGCGGTACTCAACTTCCGATCGCGTACGAGTGTTGCGGCTGCCATGACAGCCATACGGCGTCACCGCGCTCTGCCGTGCTCGTACTGTCGAGCGCGTTCTGCTGGAACACGGTGACCTCGGCGCCATCGGGCAGACTCACCGCGTAGCTGTTGTAAAGGCCCAGGTAGACCACTTCGGAGACGGTGCCGCGCACGGCGCTGACATCTCCCGTGGGCTCCTCGGTGGAAATCGTGATCTTCTCGGGGCGCACGGTGACCGCGATCGGGTCCGCGACCTGGTAACCGTCTCCCGCCACCAGAACCCGGCCCTCCTCGCCCAGCTTCAGTACGGCGGAGCCGGTGGCGATCTGGTCCACGGTGCCGCTGAGCAGGTTGGAAGTGCCGATGAAGCCCGCCACGAACGCGGTGGTCGGGCGCTCGTAGATCTCACGGGGCGAGGCCAGCTGCTCGACCCGGCCGTCGTTCATGACGGCGATGCGGTCGCTCATGGTGAGCGCCTCGCTCTGGTCGTGCGTGACGTAGACGAACGTGATGCCGACCTCGCGCTGGATGCGCTTGAGCTCGATCTGCATGGCCTGGCGGAGCTTGAGATCCAGGGCGCCGAGCGGCTCGTCGAGCAGGAGCGCGCGCGGATTGTTGACCAAGGCCCGAGCCAGGGCCACTCGCTGCTGCTGGCCGCCGGACATCTCACGGGGACGGCGTTTCTCACGTCCGGTGAGGTCCACGATCTCCAGCATCTCACCGACACGCCGCTTGATCTCGGCCTCGGCCACCTTCTTGCGCCTGAGGCCGAAGGCGACGTTCTCCCAGACGTTCATGTGCGGGAACAGCGCGTAGGACTGGAACACCATGTTCACGTCGCGCTTGTTCGGGGGAACGTTGGTCACGTCCTGACCGTGCAGCCGCACCGTACCCCGCGACGGGTCCTCGAACCCGGCGATCATGCGCATGGTGGTTGTCTTGCCGCAGCCGGAGGGGCCGAGGAGCGAGAAGAACTCGCCCTCGGCGATGGTCAGGGTGACCCCCTTGACCGCCTGGACGACCTCGCCGTGGGCGAGGTACTCCTTGACGACTCCGTCGAGTTCGATGGCGGGCACCTGGGGGGAGTCGGAGGCGGCGACGGCCGCCCCCATGCCCGCCTGGATTTCGGTCATAACCAGGCTTATCCCTCTGTTTCGCGGCGTTACTCGCCGATGTAGTGCATGACGTGCTTGACCCGGAGGTAATCGTGCAAGCCGAAGACCGACAGGTCCTTGCCGTAACCGGAGTGCTTGAAGCCTCCGTGCGGCATCTCCGAAACGAAGGGTATGTGGGTGTTGACCCAAACGACACCGAAGTCCAGGCGCTTGGACATCCGCATCGCCCTGCCGTGGTCGGAGGTCCACACCGAGCTCGACAGGCCGTACTGGACGCCGTTGGCCTTGGCCAGCGCGTCGGCCTCGTCGGAGAAGGTCTGGACGGTGATGACAGGCCCGAAGACCTCGTTCTGAACCATCTCGTCGTCCTGCTGGAGGCCGTCCACGATGGTCGGGGCGAAGAAGTAGCCCTTGTCGCCGACCTGGTGGCCGCCGGTCAGGACCTTGGCGTGGCCGGGAACCCGCTCGATGAAGCTCGCGACCCGGGCCAGCTGGCTGGCGTTGTTGAGCGGGCCGTACAGGGCGTCCTCGTTGGAGAGGTCACCGGTCACGGTGTTCGCGGCCGCCTCGGTGAGCGCGGCGACGAACTCGTCGTGGACGTCCTCGTGGACCAGCACGCGGCAGGCCGCGGTGCAGTCCTGGCCCGCGTTGTAGAGACCCGCCGTGGCGATGGCCTCGGCGGCGCCCTTGAGGTCCTTGACGTCGTCGAAGACGACGACCGGAGCCTTGCCGCCCAGCTCCAGGTGGACCCGCTTGAGGTCCTCGGCGGCGGTCTTGGCCACGGCCATGCCCGCGCCGACCGAGCCGGTGATGGCCACCATCTGCGCGGTGGGGTGCCCGACGACCAGGGAGCCGGTCTCACGGTCACCGGCGACGACGTTGAAGACGCCCTTCGGCAGGACCTCACCGATGATCTCGGCCATCTTGACCGTGGAGACCGGGGTGGTGTCGGAGGGCTTGAGCACGATGGTGTTGCCCGCGGCGAGCGCGGGGGCGATCTTCCAGACCGCCATCATCATCGGGTAGTTCCAGGGCGTGACCTGGCCTACCACGCCGACCGGCTCGTGCCGGATGACGGAGGTGTGGTCGGCGAGGAACTCACCCGACGTCGGCCCCTCCAGGGTGCGCGCGGCACCGGCGAAGAAACGGAAGTGGTCGGCGGCCACCGGGGTCTCGTCCTCGGCCATACGGGCACGGGGCTTGCCGGTGTTGAGGCACTCGGCCTCGTTCAGCTCGTCGGCCCGGGCGTCGATCGCGTCGGCGACCTTCAGCAGCAGGTTGGCACGCTCACCCGGCGTGGTCTGGCTCCAAGACTCGAACGCGGCGGCCGCGGCGGCGTAGGCCGCGTCAACGTCCTCCTGGCCGGAGATCGGCGCCCGCAGGTAGGCCTCTCCGGTGCAGGGGTCGATGACATCGGAGAATCGGCCGCTCTTGGCGTCCACGAGCTCACCATTGACATAGTTGCGCAGGCGAGGAAGTTCGTGGTTCTCAACTGGGGTGGTCAACGTTGACCTCCTTACATAAGGGGGGCCGAGTTGTGGCGACTCTTACAGAGTAGAGGCCCTCCGACAAGGGATTTCGTTGTTAAGATACCAAATTGCTACGAAATCGCTTGACAGAGACCCAAGAACTGACACCATGTCGCATCGGAGCCGCAACACGGCGGCAACAGCCCCGCAACACGACGCCAGGGAGCGTGGATGACGACGCCGCCCAAGGTACGCCGCGAAAACGACACCAAGTTCGGGCCCGTCGTCCTTGATGACATCTCCAAGCAGATCATCGAACAGTTGCAGACGGACGGGCGCAAGCCCTACGCCGCCATAGGAAAGGCCGTGGGGCTGTCAGAGGCCGCCGTCCGGCAGCGGGTGCAGCGCCTGATCGACGGCGGGGTCATGCAGATCGTCGCGGTCACCGACCCCCTGACCCTGGGCTTCCCCCGTCAGGCCATGATCGGCATCAAGTGCGAGGGCGACCTGGAAAGGGTGGCCGACGAGCTGTCGGCCATCACGGAGATCGACTATGTCGTCCTGACCGCGGGGTCCCTCGACATCATGGTCGAGGTCGTCTGCGAGAGCGACCAGCACCTCCTGGAGATCCTCGGCAAGATCCGGGCCATCCCCACCGTCCGCGCCACCGAGACCTTCGTGTACCTCAAGCTCCACAAGCAGACCTACTCCTGGGGCACCCGCTGACCCGCTCGGGTCGGCCGCAGGGGCGCTGAAGTCACCGGCAGGGGCGCTGAGGTCACCCGCCGACCCCCCGGGGCGCCCCTGACCGGCTGGAGTCACCGCTGACCCACTGCGGCGACCGCTGACCCACCGGGCGGCCGGTCCAGGCCGCCGCGCGCCCCGGCCTCACCGGCTGAAGTGCGCCTCCAGGACATCGGCCAGGCCGCTGAGGAACTCGTCCACCTCGTTGACGGCGTATCCCGGTTTGAGTATCACCGTGGCGAACCTGGCCTCCCGCACATCGCTGGGGGTGACGGGCTGGTCGGTGGTACCCCGCAAGGTCGCGACGACCCGATCGAGGAAGGTGTCCACCTCGTCCTCGTTGTAGCCCATGCCCAGCCGCCCGGCCCGGAAGGCCACCCGCTCGATCCTGGCCGCGTGCTCCTCGGACTCGGCCGCGTGCTCCTCGGACTCGTCGAAGAACGAACGCGGAGGATCATCGGACTCTCCGGAGGGCTCATGCCGCCTCTCGGTCCCATCGGAAGATGCCTGCGAAGGCCTCTCAGGCTCGCCGGGAAAACTCTCGGGCTCGCCGGGAAGACTCTCGGGCTCGCCGAAGGAGACGTGCGGAGGATCATCGAGCTCGTGGGCAGGCGCGCCCGGCGCGTCTTCGGTGGCCGTCGGCTGCGGGCGAGGGATCACCGGCCTGCGCCACCCCGTGGACCGGGTCTCGACCGCCACGATGAAGGCCTCCAGCGCGAAGTCCACGGCGGTCTCGTTGTAGCCGCCGAGCTTCGTGCGGAACCGAGCCTCACGGATCTCGTCAGCGGTGATCGGCTCCCCCTCCAGGGAACCTCTGCCGAGGGTGCCCTCGATCCGGCGGATCAAGGCGTCCACCTGGTCAGGGTCGTATCCGACACGCACCCCCAGCACCCGCGGAAAACGATTCAACCCCGAGTCCTTTCCCGTCTCGTCCGGCTCCCGTCCGTTCGACGCGCTCCATTCTGAAGGGACACGGGCGGTAAAGCGAGTGGTCGCGGCGGAGACGGATCATCTTCTCCGTCACCGATCTTTCTCACGGCTCGTTCGAGGCGACCGCACCCCTTTTTTTGATCACCTCGAATTCCCTTTTTGGATCACCTCGAACGGCGGCGCCCTGTAGGGACTCCTGCCGGCGAAGCGACCAACGGACACGGCGACAACGCACCCGAAGGGCACGCCCGCAAAAAGAATGATCACGGTAGGGTTGCGCCCTATGCGGCTTTCCAGGGTGTCTTTCCGATACGCACCTCGCGGCCCTTGGGTCCTGAAAGACGTCGAGCTCACGCTTCACCCCGGGTCCGTCATCGAGGTCACCGGCCGCAACGGCGCGGGCAAGTCCACCCTGCTACGCCTGCTCGCCGGAATCTTCCGCCCGTCCCGGGGGTCGATCATCGACCGGCCGCGCGTCGTCGGCTACGCCCCCGACGTGTTCCCCGTCGACCAGCCGTTCACCGTCACCGCCTACCTGACCCACATGGCCAGGATCCGTGGCGTCTCCCCCACCGCCTTCCGGGAACTGGCCGGGCGGCTGAGCGCGACACACCTGCTGGACCAGCCGCTCGGCGACCTGTCCAAGGGCAGCGCGCAGAAAGTGGGCCTGATCCAGTCCCTGCTGGCACCGCCGGATCTGCTGATCCTGGACGAGCCCTTCGCCGGGCTGGACGAGCAGGCCCTCACCGAACTCCCCGTGATCATCGGTGAGGTCGCCGCGGACGGCGGCACGGTCGTGGTCAGCGACCACCAGAACCAGCTCCGGAATTTCCCCGGCGCCGATCACTGGCTGGTCGCCGACAGCACGGTCACCGCCCGGACCGGAAGCCAGGCGGGAAACGACGCCGGGAGCCCGATCGGAGGCCAGGCCGGAAACGGCACCGGCAAGCAGTCGCCGCAGACGGTCATCGAGGTGATCGTGAACGCGGACGAGGCGGACCAGGTCGAGCAGAAACTCCGCGCCGACGGCTACACCACCAGGCGGACCGCTTGACCGGACGTCCCTTTCGCGACCCGGCCTCGCCGCCCTCCCACGGTCGTGAGGCACCGGCGCCCGCCACATGCCAGGGAGAGATGGAATGATCCCCCTCGTCCGCTTCAAACTGACCGCCTACGCGCGATCGCACCGGCTGCTCCAGCCGGTGATCGCGCTGTTCGCGACGCTGATCATCTTCTATTCGTCGGTGACCCCGCCGGGCAAGGAGCTGTCCTCCTACGCCGACTCGGCCGGGCTGCTCATTCTCGTCTTCGCCTGGGCCGCGCGGGGACTCCTCGACACCGAGCCACCGGCGCAACGACTGATCTCCATGACGGCGGCAGGCCGGCCCAATCGGGAGGTCGGTGCGGGGCTGCTCGCCGCGCTCACCGTCAACCTCGGACTGGCGGCCATCGCGATCGTGCTGCCGATGATCCTCAGCTTCGCCACTACTCCGACCTCCGGAGACGTGGCCCGCGGCGCCGGGCTGCACCTGCTGGGACTGAGCGTCGGGACGGCGCTGGGCGCGCTGACCAGCCGGCCCATCCTGTCCTCCCCCGCCACTTCGATGCTGGCCCTGTTCGGCGGCTATCTGACCCTGCTGCTGACCAGTCTCACTCCGGTGGGCCGGTTCACGGTGCCGATCATGCCGTGGATGCGCGCGGCGAACGAAGGCACGCTCGACAGGGTTCTTCTCCCGCTCGCCGCCGCGGCGCTCTTCTGGGTCGCGGCGGGCGTGGCCGTCTATGTACGGCTGCGCCGTACCCGTCCCTGACCCCAGGCCAGGGCGGTTCCGTGCCGCCACGGGGACTCGCGCTTCGTTCCCGGGAAACCTGCGTCGTCTGCGCCGTAGGGTCCTCGCACGAGGGGCGTCCCGATGCCCATCACGGCGCTCCGCCCGGCACACCCGCGAAACGCCGGGCAGGGGGCTTGGCCCGCGGCGGCGGGCGGGCTTCGGCGGGCGTGCCGTACGGCGAAGCCACGGTGCGGACGTGCGCCGACCCGCGCGGCGGGCTACTCGGCGGCGGCGAGCTGGCCGCAGGCGCCGTCGATCTCGCGGCCTCGGGTGTCGCGGACCGTCACCGGAACCCCGTGGAACTGCAGGCGGCGGACGAAGGCCCGCTCGTCCTCGGGGCGGGAGGCGGTCCACTTCGAACCCGGCGTCGGGTTGAGCGGGATCAGGTTGACGTGCACGAGCTTGTTCTTGATGAGCTTGCCGAGCAGGTCGGCCCGCCACTCCTGGTCGTTGATGTCCTTGATGAGCGCGTATTCGATGGAGACACGGCGCTTGGTCTTCGCCGCGTAACCCCAGGCCGCGTCGAGGACCTCGGCGACCTTCCACCGGGTGTTGATCGGCACCAGGGTGTCTCGGAGCTCGTCGTCGGGCGCGTGGAGGGAAAGCGCCAGCGTCACCGGCAGGTCCTCCTCGGCGAGCTTGCCGATCGCGGGGACCAGGCCGACGGTGGAGACCGTGATGCCACGGGCGGAGATGCCCAGACCGTTGGGCGCGGGCTCCACCATCCGGCGCACGGCGCCGATCACGGCCCTGTAGTTGGCCAGCGGCTCGCCCATGCCCATGAAGACCACGTTGTTGACCCGGCCGGGACCGCCGGGGACCTCGTTCGCGGCCAGGGCCCGCGCTCCGGCGACGACCTGCTCGATGATCTCGGCGGTGGTCATGTTGCGGGTCAGTCCGGCCTGGCCGGTGGCGCAGAACGGGCAGTTCATGCCACAGCCCGCCTGGGAGGACACGCACATGGTGGTGCGATCGGTGTAACGCATGAGAACCGACTCGACCAACGCGCCGTCGAACAGCCGCCACAGCGTCTTGCGGGTGGTGCCACCGTCGCAGGTGATCTCCCGGACCGAGGTCAGGAGCTTGGGCAGCAATGCCGTCCCGAGCTTCTCGCGGGCCGCGGCCGGCAGGTCGCTCATCTGGCTCGGATCGCTGTTGAGCCGTTCGAAGTAGTGCCGGGAGAGCTGGTCGGCGCGGAACGGCTTCTCGCCCAGCTCGGCGACCGCCGCCCGGCGCTCGGCCATGGTCAGGTCGGCCAGGTGACGGGCAGGCTTCGCCCTGCGGGGCGCCACGAAGGTGAGCTGGCCGGGTGCGGGAGCCCCGGGCTGGCTGACAGTCGACAAGTCCAACGCCTTCTCTCGACGGTTACTCGAAGCGGTGCTCAACTCTGATCTAGAGTCCGGGTATGGCGACAATCCGCCCCTCTGGCGAGCGGGGAGACGACGTCGAGGTCGTGCTCAGCGACGTCAACCCCTACGGAAGCCGCACCCTGTTGGTCGAACGCGACGAGACTTCCTCGGTAGCTTACCTGTGCGGGCCCGGAGGAACGGTGCACGGAGCGGTATGGCTGGCCAACCACGGCCCGGCCCCGGCGGTGATCGACCTGAGCCGCCTGAACTCCGAGCTGCCTCCGGTGGCACCCCGAGCCAACACCCGGCACCCCGAGGGCAGGCCGCCGCTGGGCGCCCTGCGACCCCTGTGGTTCGAGGAGGGCGACGGCGTCGCCCTGTACGAGAACGACGAACTGCTCGCGGTCATTCCTGGCTGGGCCGATATGAGCAGGGGCATGCCGGGCTACTCCCGCGACGCGGTGGGCGAGTCACCGTTCGCCTGGTCGCTGGAAGACGCCATGGAGGGCCTGGCCCCACGGCTGGCCAAGGCCAGGGCCTACTGGGAGTGGCGTGACGGAGACGGCGCATGGGCGTCGTTCCAGCAGTTCGTGATGGGTCATCTGGACCGGGCGGTCGGGACCGCGGGCAGGTTCTGGGACGCCGGCGGCGACCGGCTGCCCACCGTGGGCATCACCGAGCGGCCGCCCGAGCGGGACCGGAACCACACCATCCTGTCCACCGTGGGCATGAGCTGCCAGCGGATGCCCACCGTGGAGCAGTACATCGACCGGCCGGAAGCCTACGCCCGGGTGGAGCTCGCCATCGCCACGCCGGGCGACGCACGCGACGCGGCACGGCTGTTCCTGTGGCTGGGGCAATATCCGTGGCACTCCGTCACCTGGCTGGGCCACGGCCATACCGCGAAGTGGTATCACCGGCCGGAGACGTTCCCGCTCGGCTCCGCCTACAGCGGCGTCATCATGCTGACCGGGCTGCCGAGCCTGCCCGACCTGTCGGGTTTCACCTTCGGCGGCGACCCTGTGCAGTGGCTCTGGCTGGTCCCGATCACCGCCGAGGAGCTACGCCTGGTCGCGGACAAGGGCTACCGAGCGCTGGTTCCCCGTCTGTCGGCCGCCCGGCTCACACAAGCAGGGTGAGCAGCACCCAGACCGGGATCAGCGCGGCGACGAGGGAGTCCAGCCGGTCCATCAGACCGCCGTGGCCGGGCAGCACGCTGCCCATGTCCTTGACGCCGAGGTCCCGCTTGATCACCGACTCGACCAGGTCGCCGAGTGTGGCGAAAACCACCACGACCGCGCCGATCAGCACGCCCTTCCAGACGGCGTCCTCCAGCAGCCAGGCCACCAGCCAACCGCCCACGGCCATGCATGCCAGCGCCGACCCGGCGAAGCCCTCCCACGTCTTCTTGGGGCTGATCACCGGGGACATCTTGTGCTTGCCGAAGGAGATTCCTGCGAAATATCCGCCGACGTCACTCGCGACCGTGGTGGCGATGAAGACGACCACCCGGTCCGCGCCATGGAGTGGATCGGACAGCAGCAGTGCCACGAACCCGGCGAGCATCGAGGGATAGACCGTGACCAGTATGGTCGCGGCGATGTCGCGCACATATCCCTCGGTGCCCTGGAACATCCGCCAGATCATCAGCACCAGCGTGGTCATCGCGAAGACGCCGACCAGCCAGGCGGGCCCACCCCAGTAGGCGCCGCCGATCATCGCGGCCATCCCCGCCAGGACTGGGACCATCGGGACCTTGATGTCTCTGGTCTCGAAGGACCGGACCAGTTCCACCACGCCGATGCCCACCGCCGCGATCACCACGGCCAGAAAGAGCACCTTGACGAAATACAGGGACGCGATGACGACCGCTCCCAAGCCGGCACCCACCGCGATCGCGGCGGGGAGATTCCGGCCGGTACGGCTACCGCCCGCCGCAGATTCCAAGGAGTCCCACTCTCATACACAAAATCCTTGCCCCGCGCGGAAAGCCCGGCGGGACAAGGATCATGACTCAGACTTCGAGCAGCTCGGCTTCCTTCTGCTTGAGCAGCTCGTCAATCTTGGCAACGTGCTTCTGGGTGACCTCGTCGAGTTCCTTCTCGGCGCGACGCACCTCGTCTTCGCCCGCCTCGCCGTCCTTGACCATCTTGTCGAGGGTCTCCTTGGCGTGGCGGCGAATGTTCCGGATGGCCACCCTGGACTGCTCCGCCTTGTTCCGGGCGACCTTTACATACTCCTTGCGGCGCTCCTCCGACAGTTCGGGGAAAGCCACACGGATGACCTGACCGTCATTGCCCGGGTTGACACCGAGGTCCGAGTTGCGGATCGCCTTCTCGATCGCGGCCATCGAGCTCTTGTCAAAGGGCTGGATGATGACCATGCGAGCCTCGGGGACGTGGAACGAGGCCAGCTGCTGAATGGGAGTGGGCGTCCCGTAGTACTCAGCGCTGATCTTGTTGAACATCGACGGGGTGACGCGGCCCGTGCGGATGCCCGCGAAGTCATCCTTCGCCACCGACACGGCCTTGTCCATCTTTTCCTCGGCTTCGAGGAGAGTATCGTCGATCACAGCGGCTCCCTGTCTTCTCGGTCACTCACCATTGCTCACTCACTTCGCGGACCGCTCCTACGTCGCGTACCACTCCGCTCGCTGCGTCAGGCTCGCTCCCCGTTTAGTGGGTCACTCACCATTCCTCGCTCGCTTCGCGGGCCGCTCCTACGTCGCGTACCACTCCGCTCGCTGCGTCAGGCTCGCTCCCTATTTCCCTGCCGGACTCACCAGCGTGCCGATCTTCTCACCGCGCACCGCCCGCAGGATGTTGCCCTCGCCCATGAGGTCGAAGACCACGATGGGCAGGCCGTTGTCCATGCACAGGCTGATGGCGGTGGCGTCCATGACACCGAGACCGCGGGTCAGCACCTCACCATAATCGAGGTGGTCGAACCGGACGGCGTCGGGGTTCTTCCGGGGGTCGGCGTCGTAGACACCGTCCACCTGGGTGCCCTTGAGCAGTGCCTCGGCACCGATCTCCAGCGCGCGCTGCGCGGCGCAGGTGTCGGTGGAGAAGAACGGTGAACCCAGCCCTGCCCCGAAGATGACCACGCGCCCCTTCTCAAGGTGGCGGATGGCGCGGCGGGGCAGGAAGGGCTCGGCGACCTGCTGCATGGTGATGGCCGTCTGGACGCGGGTGTCGATGCCCCGCTTCTCCAGGAAGTCCTGAAGAGCCAGGCAGTTGATGACCGTGCCGAGCATGCCCATGTAGTCGGCCCGGGCACGGTCCATGCCGCGCTCGGACAGGGCCGCGCCACGGAACATGTTGCCGCCGCCGACCACCACCGAGACCTGCACGCCCTCACGGACGGCCTCGGCGATCGAGTCGGCCAGATGACCGACGACCCCGGGGTCGATGCCCAGCGGCTCACCACCGGCGAACGCCTCACCGGACAGCTTCAACATGACCCGCTTCCAGCGAAGCGGGCCCGAATACGACGAAACCGCCGACGTAGCGGGTCCTGAGTTCTCCTGCACGGCGGCGGCCTCCTCGTTTAGTGCTCTGGCTGAGAGAAGCTGGGTTAAGACTAAGCCTGTCCGACCTTGAAACGGACGAAGGCCTGCACCTTGACACCATTCTCGTCGGCGAACTTCGCGATGGACTTCTTGTTGTCCTTCACGAAGGCCTGCTGAAGCAGGGTGAAGTCCTTGTACCAGCCGTTGATGCGGCCGTCGACGATCTTGCCGATGGCGGCCTCGGGCTTGCCCTCCTCGCGGGTCATCTCCTCGAAGAGCGCGCGCTCCTTCTCGATGACGTCAGCGGGGACCGCGTCGGCGTCGAGGTACTTCGGAGCCATCGCGGCGGTGTGCTGCGCGATGTCCCTGGCGACCTCGGCGTTCGCGGCGTCGAGCTGCACGAGCACGCCGACCGCCGGCGGGAGCTGCGGGTCGGTCTTGTGCATGTAGGAGCCGATGAAGCCACCCTCAAGCACCGCGAAACGGCGGATCTCGATCTTCTCACCGAGCGCGGCGTTGGCCTCGTCCAGGTGGGTCTTGACGGACTTGCCGTCGAACTCGGAGTCGAGCAGGGCCGGGACGTCGGCCGGCTTGGTGGCCAGGATGTGCTCGACGACCTGGGCGGCGAGCTCCTGGAAGCGCTCACCCTTGGCAACGAAGTCGGTCTCGCAGTTGAGCTCAAGCAGCGCGGCGGCGGAGTCGCCGTCCTGCTTCAGGGCGACCAGGCCGTTGGAGGCAGTGCGGGCCTCACGCTTGCCGACGTCCTTGGCGCCCTTGAGGCGCAGGATCTCGACCGCGCGGTCGAAGTCGCCCTCGGACTCCTCAAGCGCCTTCTTGCAGTCCATCATGCCGGCGGCGGTCAGCTCACGAAGCCGCTTGACGTCGGCCATGTTCACGGAAGCCATTGTCTTTTCCTCGTGGGAATCGTCGTGGATCGGGTGGGTGCACTCATTCGAGCGCACCCACCCGGGAGAGCCTTGCAGGTCGTACGGCCGGGCCGTACGAGATAGGCCTAGGCCTGCTTGTCAGCGTCCTCGGCGGCCGGAGTCTCGGCCTCCGCGGCCGGGGCCTCAGCCTCGGCGGCCGGGGCCTCAGCCTCGGTCTGGGCGGCCGGAGCGGCCTCGGCGCCGGCGAGCAGCTCCTGCTCCCACTCGGCCAGCGGCTCGGCGCCACCGGCGACGGCCGGCTTGTCATCGCCGCGGGCGGCACCGGCGCGGGCCATGAGGCCGGCGGCGACGGCGTCGGCGACGACGCGGGTCAGCAGGCCGACGGCGCGGATGGCGTCGTCGTTACCCGGGATCGGGTAGTCGACCTCGTCCGGGTCGCAGTTGGTGTCGAGGATCGCGACGACCGGGATGTTGAGCTTGCGGGCCTCGCTGATCCCGATGTGCTCCTTCTTGGTGTCGACGACCCACACCGCGCTGGGAACGCGGGACATGTCGCGGATGCCGCCGAGGGTGCGCTCCAGCTTCTCCTTCTCACGGCGACGCATGAGGAGCTCCTTCTTGGTGAGCCCCGACCCGGCCACGTTGTCGAAGTCGAGCTCCTCGAGCTCCTTCAGACGCTGAAGCCTCTTGTGCACGGTGGAGAAGTTGGTGAGCATGCCACCCAGCCAGCGCTGGTTGACGTACGGCATGCCGACGCGCGAGGCCTGCTCGGCGATGGCCTCCTGGGCCTGCTTCTTCGTGCCGATGAACATGATCGTGCCACCGTGCGCGACGGTCTCCTTGACGAAGTCGTAGGCACGGTCGATGTAGGACAGCGACTTCTGCAGGTCGATGATGTAGATGCCGTTGCGCTCGGTGAAGATGAAGCGCTTCATCTTCGGGTTCCAGCGACGGGTCTGGTGGCCGAAGTGAACGCCGCTTTCGAGCAGCTGTCGCATGGTGACGACGGGGGTGGACATGCGATTGTCCTCCAGGTCGGGGCGCCCATCGCTGGGCGCTGTTCTCGGTTGGCACGGCAGTCTGCGACCGCCGTCCTGATGCCCCGAACCGGCTCCAGCCGGGTTCTCACCCGGACCGAGGGGACGATTCTTGACGGGGCATGCGAAGTCGGCCTGTGAGTACAGGCCATCGAAAAGTGTACCCGTAGCGGGGCCTCACCCTGACCTCAGCGCGTCAAGCTGCCGTTGCTTGTGAGTGTGCTTTGGTAAGCGCACTCTCAAACAGCTTCCGGCTTGCGCCGGAGCGTTCTCCCTGGCGGGAGTTCCCGTTTCGCCGGTGCGTGCCCGGCACGGATGCCGGGGCCTACCGCTCCTCCACGGGCGTTTACCGTCTCCCCGCAACTCTGGGCGACGTCGTGCTCATACCGGGCCGCGAGCGCGGCCAGGTTGCGCGCGGCGTTGGCATCCCGATCCAGGACCAGGCCACAGGCCGCACAGGAGTAGGTGCGCTCGGACAGGGCGAGCTTGGCTTTCACCGCGCCACAGCCGGAACACGTCTTGGAGGAGGGGTACCAGCGGTCGGCCACCACCAGCCGCCCGCCGCGCCAGGCGCTCTTGCAGGTCAGCTGCCGCCGCACCTCGGCCATGCCGACATCGGCGATGGCGCGAGCCAGCCGCCGGTTCTTCGTCATCCCGGCCACGTGGAGGTCTTCGACCACGACCATGCCATAGGTCGCCGCCAGCCGGGTGGTGAGCTGGTGCAGGCCGTCGCGCCGCTGGGCGGCCACCCGGGCGTGAACCCGGGCCAGGTGAATCTTGGTTTTGTGCCAGCGCTTGGAGGCCTGGCGGCTGCTCCCGTCCGGGGTGCGCGGCCCGGCGCGGCGGGCGAGCCGCTTGTTGAGTTTGCGGAGTGTGCGCAGCGCCGCGCGGTGGTGTTTGGGGTTGTCGATGACCTCGCCGGTGGATAGCACCGCCAGCGCCCTCACCCCGAGATCCACCCCGACCACCGCGTCCGGGCGGGCCGGGGTGCGGTCGGTGCGGTCGATCTGGCAGGTGAACGCGACGAACCAGCGGCCGCCCTTGGATCGGATGGTGGCCGACAGGATCCGGCCGGTGCCGCGTTCCAGGTGGCGGGCCAGTTTGCGGGTGGACTCGGCCGTGCGGATGGTGCCCAGCCGGGGCAGGGTGACGTGGCGGCGGTCGGTCTCCAGGCGGATGGTGCCGGTGGTGAACCGGCACGACAGCGCGGCGCGGTGCTTGGACTTGAACCGGGGAAACCCGACCGGGTTTCCTTTCCGGTTGCCGTTGCGGGAGGCGGCCCAGTTCTTCAACGCCCGCGCCAGAGCGTCCAGGCCGGAGCTGTAGGCCTCCTTGGAGTTGTCGGCCCACCACGGCGCGACCGTGTCTTTGGCGGTGTTCCATGCCCGGCGCAGGGCGTACAGCGACCATGGCACCTCGGTCAGCAGCGCGTCCGGCACCTCGGAGGACTGCTCGGCCGCCCGTTGGTCGAGCGCGTCCTTGACCAGGGCAAGCCCCCAGTTGAAGGCGAAGCGGGCCGCGCCGCAGTGCGAGGCCAGCGCGGCGGTCTGCGCGGGGGTGGGGGCGAGGGCGTAGCGGTAGGCCTGATGGATCCGCACCACCCTCCACCCCTTTACTTGAAGTTGTCGTTCAATCACTGTGAGTTTATCTCGGGTGCGGGTGAGCGGCTACCCGACCCGCGAAAGACTCACGCCCGGCGCACCCGCGACGCCCGCACCCCACGCTCCGGCGCTTCCGCGACCGGTAACAGCCGACCGGACGCTTCCGTGGCGCGCCGACACCGGGTGTCCGGCGGCCCGCCCGCCTCTCCGGGCGGAAGAAACCAGAGAAGACCAGAGAAGAACTGATAAACGCCGATATAACAATCAACAGTTCACACCCCTTGCGGGGGGATTCCGTGCGGTGGCCGCTTGGCCCGGGGGAAGAGATTCACCTGCGCTTCGGCGAGCCGCGCCCCGGATGGAGCGTGGGCCCGGTCCCTCGTGACGGCGCTGTAGGGAGCCAGCAGTTCGTCGATCTGCTTGTTCAGCCGCTTCAGCTCTTCGGCGTCGACCAGCAGGACGGTCCGGCCGATCGACGAGGCGTCCCGCCACTCGGGGGGCTCGCGGTCGTAGTTGTCCAGGGCCCGGGTCACCTCGTCGGCCGCCTGGTCGCGCACGGCCTTGATCAGCAGGCTCTTGGCCGCCCTGACCTCCGGCTGATCATCCGGTTCGACCTTGATGGCGAAACCCTCGCGAGCGGCCTTCCACAGCCGCTCCCTGCCGTCTCCACGGGGAGGCGCGTCCTCCACGAAGCCGTACTTGGCGAGCATGCGCAGGTGGTAACTGGCCGCGCTCGGTGTGACCCCGACGACCTCGGACACCTCGGTCGCGGTGGCGGGCCCCTCGGCCTGGAGCCGGTTCATGATCGCCAGCCGTGCGGAGTGGGCGAGTGCTCGCATCGCCAGGGGGGTGACGAGCAGCCTGGGTGCCTCGGTCATATGCAAACCGTACCCACATCAGATCCGAAGTATTGCCTTCACAACTATGAAGGATTACTTTCATAGTTGTGAAGCATTCACTTCAGAAAGCGGTGTGATCCCGTGCTTCAGCCCCTCCCCCTGCACAAACAACGCGACTACCGGCTGCTGCTGTCCGCCCGTGCCGTCTCCGAGACCGGCACCGAGGTCTCCCGGCTGGCCGTGCCGCTGACCGCCGCCACCCTGCTCGGCGCCTCCCCCGCCCAGATGGGCATGCTCACCGCCGCGGCCTCGCTGCCCTATCTGCTGATCGGGCTCCAGGCCGGCGCGGTCGCCGACCGGATGCGGCGGCACCGCCCGATCATGGTCGGCTGCGAGCTGATCTCGGCCGTCGCGATCGCCACGATCCCGGCGGCCTGGCTCGCCGGGCTACTGAGCGTGCCGTGGCTGATCGCGATGACGTTCGTGGTCGGCACCTGCTCGGTGATCTTCCGGGCCTTCAACTTCCCCCACCTCGCCGCGGTGATCCACGAGAGCCAGCGAGCCCAGGCCCTGGCCGGATTCCAGTCGGCCGGTTCGCTGGCCACCGTCAGCGGGCCCGGCCTCGCGGGGCTACTGGTCCAGCTCGTCACCGCGCCGTTCGCGATGCTGCTCGACGCGGCCTCCTTCCTCGCCTCGGCCTTCCTGATCCGCGGCATCAGGGCGCCGGAGACCCATGTGCCCGCTCCCCCTCGCGGCATCTGGGCAGAGGTCCGCGAGGGCCTGCGCGCCGTGGTGGCGAACCCGACCCTGCGCGCGCTCTGCGGCGCCGGAATCACGATCAACTTCTTCGGCAGCGCCTTCATGGCGCTCTTCGTGATCTACGCGCTCACCGTCCTCGGTCTGCCCGCCGGGATGGTCGGCGTGATCACCGCGTGCCTCGGCGTGGGCGGCCTGCTCGGCGCCCTCATCACCGCCCGGCTGGTCAAACGGGTCGGTGAGAATCGCATGCTGGCCTTCTCGGTGCTGCTGTTCCCGCTCGACTTCGTGATCACGGCACTCGCCTCCGGGTCTCTTTGGACCAAGTTCGCGCTCATGTCCGCCGGCGCGATCCTCGGCGGCGTGGCCGCCGTCACCTTCGGCACCTGCATGGGCGCGATCACCCTCCGGGAGGCCCCCACCCAGCTGCGCGGCCGGATCAACGCCACGATGAGTTTCGCCATCCACGGCGTCCTCACCCTCGGCGGCGTCGCGGGCGGCGTCATGGGCGAACTGCTGGGCCTGCGCCCGGTGCTGTGGGCGTACGCGGCGGGGGTGGCGCTCCTCACGATCCCGATGGTCTGGCTCTCCCCGCTGCGCCACCGCTCTCCCGCGTCCACGCCGACGGCATGATGACCCGGCGACCGGACGAACGAGGCCGGCGAGCACGGCGAGGAAACCGGCCAGGACGATGATCCAGATCGCGACCAAGCGACTCCCCAGACGGGCTCGCCCGCGACATAGACCCGCCATTGAAACAACCCCGCCGCCCCGCAACACAGCTCCCCTGTTGGAACAACCCCGCCGCCTCGCAACACAGCTCCCCTGCTGACACGACCCCGCCACCCCGCAACACAGCTCCCCTGCTGACACGACCCCGCCGCCCCGCTTCCCAGACGGGCTCACCCGGGACATAGATCCCGCCGTTGACGCAGCTCAGCCAACGGCTTCCCAGACAGGCCCGCCCGCGACATCGCCTGCTCGCCCCGGAGGCCCAGTTGCCCGCGCTACCGAGGATCCGTCCGCTCTATCTCCTCGGTGCCTTCCTCAGCCAGGTGTCCACAGCGCTGTATCGCCTGTCCACAGAATCTCGCTCGCTCCGATCGGGCTCGACGCGAGGCTTCACCCTCGAATACATGCGTTTCCTTGGCGTATTCGGGTCGCGAGCCCCACTGTCGGCGTTGTCCACGTTGTTCACGCTGTCCGCGCTCCTGGTCGCCGCACCGGGAGCCACGAACGCACAGAGCGTGATCGACCGGACCTCAGGGAAGGCGCCGGTGCCCTCCGCCCGCTGGGAGTGGCCACTCGCCGGGCGCCCTCGCGTGATTCGCGGCTTCGCGCCTCCGGCCCGGCCGTGGCTGACCGGGCATCGAGGGGTCGACCTCGCCGCGACGCCCGGCGCGGAGATCCGCGCGGCGGGGGCGGGGACGATCGGCTACGCGGGGCCGTTAGCGGAGCGCGGCGTGGTGACCGTGCTCCACTCCAATGGCCTGCGGACGACCTATCTACCCGCCCAGCCATCAGTACGGCGCGGCCAGCCGGTGAGCCGAGGCGAGGTGATCGGCGTCGTCCAGGACGTTCCGGGGCACTGCCCAGCCGCCTGCCTGCACTGGGGCCTGCTCCGCGATCATCGATATCTCGACCCGTTGCTCTTACTGGGCCACGGCCAGGTCAGGCTGCTCCCTCTCTGGCCCGTCACCTCTCTGGCCCGCCCAACGGAACCCCTCCGGCCGCCCGGCGAAAGCTGACACACCATCGACCAGATTCCCACCCGGTCCCATGCCGCCGTTTCCCGCTTCCCACCGGGCCGTGTCCACGGATGTGGTGCACGAGGCCCTGATCCGCTCACATCCGGCTCGGCTTTCGTGATCAAGCCCGGTGGATCGGGTTTGCCAACGGGGCTTTGCGACCGGGGCGGCGATCCCGGCGACGGCCTTTGCCTGGCGACGGGGTTTACTCGGAGATCGGGGAATCCGGGTGAACAGTCGGCCGGCGAAGTCGACGCCCACCGCGCCGCTCAGCGTCAGCCCTGCCCCGTCCGTGCCGATGACGTCGTTCTCGTAGCGTCCGACGAGCTCCAGGGCCCGGCCCCGTCATAGGGCAGCGGTTCGGGGTCCCGGTCGGCCACTCCCAGGTAGGTCTGCAGCGCCCAGCAGACGATCGTCTGGTTGCAGGGGATGCCGTCCGGGCCGGCATTGGACATCACGGCGACGGCGAAGCCTCGTTCCGGCACGGTGAGCAGCTCGGCGAACTGGCCGTTGGCCGATCCGCCGTGGCCGACAGCGTGAACGTCGTCCGCCTCGCGCAGGAACTCGGGAACGTACCGACTCACCGGCGCGTCCAGCTCGGCCCGCCCCTCCGCGACCAGGCGCATCAGCACGGTCGCCGTATAGGTCTTCCTGACCGAACCCAGCAGGAACAGCGTGTCCCTGTCGACGGGCAGCGGGTTGTCAATGCTCGTCACGCCGTGACACGCAGATCTCCTGGCCGTCCACCCACACCCCGACGGCGACGCCCGGAATGCCGAACTTCGTGATCGTCTCCACAGCCATCGAGCTGCTCGACGACGCGGGCCTGGAGGGCCTGAACATGTGGGCACTGGGCAAGCGGCTGGACTCTGCGGCCACCACCGTCTACCGGCATGTGGACAGCAAGGACACCATCACCGCCATCACCGCCATCACCGCCATCACCGCCATCACCGCCAACCAGATATGGCACGAGATCGCACTGCCCGACCCGGACACCACGGCCTTCCGCCCCCTCAACTCCGGGACTTTGTCCGATCTCACGAGACGCGGCAGCTCAAGTCGAAGACCGTTCCGCGTTCCTTTCCTCCCTGAAAGGCGGGGTGTAGGCGCTGTGGTGCCCGGTGAGAGGAGCTGTGGGTGCTTGGTGCGAGAACCGGTGTCTTTCACCGGCCGGGAGATCTGTCCGGGCGCAGACGCCAGCCCCGGGGGACGCGTTCGACGTATCCGGCTGCGGCCAGAGCGCCGAGACAGGAGAGCACCGTCTCCAGGTCGACGCCCGCGGCCACCGCCACCGTCGCCGGGCCCACCCCGACCCGCACGGGCATGGCCTCAAGAACACGGCGGGTCTCCGGATTCAGCTCGTCACGAGGGAGGATCGGACCGCGTGACTCGGGAGCAAGATCATCGCCTATCGTGCCGACGAGTTCGATCACCTCTTGGGGGGTGGTGACGCAGACGGCCGTCCCCTGACGGATCAACCGATGGCATCCGGCCGAGGTCTCCGAGGTCACCGGCCCCGGAACGGCCGCGAGGTTGCGGTTCAGCGAGACCGCGTGTCCTGCGGTGTTGAGTGCCCCGCTGCGCACCGCCGCCTCGATGACCACGGTTCCCCGGGACAACGCCGCGATGAGCCGGTTGCGAACCAGGAAACGCGGCCGGGTCGGGCGGGTGCCCATCGGGCACTCGCTCACCAGCACGCCTTGCGAGCGAACGGCCGCGAACAACTGCTGGTGAGCGCTCGGGTAGGTGACGTCGGTGCCGCAGGCGAGCACGGCGACGGTCGGTGTCTGACAGGCGAGGGCACCACGGTGAACCGCCCCGTCGATGCCGTAGGCGCCGCCCGACACGACGGCCCAGCCTCGCTCGCTCAGCCCGGCTCCGAACTCCGCCGCGACATGCGTGCCGTACGGCGTGGCGGCCCGTGAACCGACGACGGCGACCGACCGAAGGCAGGAGAACCGCAGGTCCGCCTCGCCGTGGACCCACAGGGCATGGGGCCGGGAGTCTCCCAGGTCGTTCAGCTGGGTCGGCCACTCACAGTCACCGGGCACCACCAGCCGGGCCCCGCTCTCCTCCCCCTCGGCCAGGTCTCGATCGGGATCGGCCGACTCCAGCCGGGTCGCCCAGGAGGCGAGCATCCGCTTGAGCCTGGTCGTGATCTGCTCGTCCTGCGACTCGGCCGAGCCTCGGCGGTGGGAGCTCGCAAACCAGCGGGTGAACTCCGGGTCCAGGCGCCCCTCACGGACCTGCCCGACGGCGGCCTCCGGGCCGCACGAGGCGACGAGCCTGCCCATCACGGCGTCGCCGGGCTCGGCCAGCCGCATCAACGTGACCCGCGCGAGCCGGTCATTCACCGTTCCTCCCCCAGCCACAGTCCGAGTGCGGCGTTGGTCTCCATGACTTCGGGCCTGTCCTTGCCACCGAGATCGGCCAGGGTCCAGGCCACCCTGAGCACCCGGTCCAGCCCTCGGGCGCTCAGCTCGCCGCTGTCCAGGCATTTGAGCAGCGGGGACATCGCCTTTGGCGGCGGGCGGTATTCGGTGTGGAGCGCGCGGGTGGGCATCTCCGCGTTGCACCGCCATGGTGCGCCCGCAAACCGCTTGGCGGCGCGCTCACGAGCGTCGAACACCCGCTCGGCCACCACCCGGCTCGGCTCGATGAACCGGCGGTCGGCGAGGAGCTCCCGCCGGGTCGACCGGTACAGAGTGACCTTGACATCGATGCGATCCAGCAACGGGCCGGAGAGCCTGGCCAGGTAGCGACGGCGGGTCATGGGAGTGCACCGGCACGGATCGTCGGGGCTGGACGGCTGCGCGCACGGGCACTGGTTGGCCGCCAGCACCAGCATGAACCTGGCCGGGAACGTGACCGAGCCCAGCGCCCTGGAGACCGTCACCCGGCCCGACTCAAGCGGCTGCCTGAGCGAGTCGAGAACGTTCATCGAGTATTCGGGAGCCTCGTCCAGGAACAGGACCCCTCGGTGGGCGAGCGAGACCGCGCCCGGGCGGATCATCCCGCTTCCTCCGCCGACAACGGCCGCGACGGTCGAGGTGTGGTGGGGCGCCACGAAAGGCGGGTCGGTCAGCAGCGGGCGATCGACGGGCAGCGTTCCGGCGACGGAGTGGATCGCGGTCACCTCCAGCGCGTGATCCTGTCCCAGAGGGGGAAGCAGGGTGGGCAGACGCTCGGCGAGCATCGTCTTGCCGGTGCCGGGCGGCCCCAGCATCCACAGGTTGTGCCCCCCTGCGGCGCAGACCTCCAGCGCGCGGCGGGCGAAGGGCTGTCCGACCACGTCGCTCAGGTCGGGACCCGGCTCTCCGGGCATGCCTGAAGACAGCAGTGGCGCGCTGCCGGGCTCGGGATCTCCGGAGCACGCGACGCCCTCGGCCCCGGGCACGTTGGCCGGGTTGTCGCTGCGCAGCCAGCCCACCAGCTCGCCCAGGGTGGAGACGGGGATCACGGTCACGTCCGGCACGAGGGCGGCCTCGGCGGCGTTGCGCGCGGGCACGACGACGGTCCGGGCCCCGGCCGCGACGGCCGCCAGCACGGCGGGAAGCACGCCCGGCACCGGTCTCACCGAGCCGTCGAGACCGAGCTCGCCCAGGAAGACCGGCGTCGCGACCCTGGCTCTGGGAACAAGCCCGGCCGCCGCGAGCAGCGCCACGGCGATCGCCAGGTCGAACGAGCTGCCCCGTTTGGGCAGGCTGGCAGGGAAAAGGCTGACGGTGATCCGCGCGTCGGGCCAGGCGTAGCGGCTGTTGACCACGGCCGACCGGACCCGGTCTCGCGCCTCGCTCAGCGCGGTGTCCAGCATGCCGATGAGGTGCAGGCCGGTGATCCCGATGCCGACATCGGCCTCGACATCGACGAGATGGCCGGTCACTCCGATCAGGGCGACGCATCGCGTGCGGGCGACTGCCACTCACGCCACCCCCTGAACGTGGCGAATGATCCAGGACGGTCCGGGAGCCATCCAGTGCACCCGCCGCTCGTGGCGGACGACGAAACCTCCGGCGGACCGCCCCCAGGCGATCACACAGAACAGCCGGGGAGGCATCTAGCACACCCCCCGCTCGTGGCGGATGACGAAGTCGCCGGCGAACCGCTCCAGGGCGATGACGTCGATGCGGACGGAGTCGAACCACTCGCCCTGGGCCTTCAGCCACTTGCTCGCGAGCACACGCAGGCGGGCGAGCTTCGCGTCGGTCACCGCCTCGAAGGCCGTGCCGTGGCTACGGCTGGAGCGGGTCTTCACCTCCACCACGACGAGCGTGCGCCCCTCACGGGCGATCACATCGATCTCCCCGCCGGGGCACCGCCAGTTGCGATCCAGGATCTGCATGTCGTGCGCCAGCAGATAGTCGGCGGCGATCTGCTCACCGTGCTTGCCGAGCTCATCTTTCGCGGCCATGGAACCACCTCCGGTTCCAGACCTTCGCTCAGCTCACCACACCCTCAGGAGACCGAGTCCGATTCTGGGGATACTCAGCCCGGCACGAACCACGGCTGTGGAGAACCTCGTGGGATCTCTCAGTTCGAGAAGCCCTCCTTGGGCATCTCCAGGTCGGGCTTGGCCAGCTCTTCGACGTTGACGTCCTTGAAGGTGACCACGCGGACGTTCTTGACGAACCTCGCCGGCCGGTACATGTCCCAGACCCAGGCGTCCTGCATCTTGACGTCGAAGAACACGTCACCGTTCTCGGCCGTGCGGACATCCAGATCGACGGAGTTCGTCAGATAGAACCGCCGCTCGGTCTCCACGACGTAAGTGAACAGTCCGACGACGTCGCGGTACTCACGGTAAAGCTGCAGCTCCATCTCGGTTTCGTATTTCTCGAGATCTTCTGCGCTCATACCGATCCTCCTGTTACACGCCTTTCGCGGGCCGCCCGATCAGGCGACACCGGCCCCCACTTCATTTTCACTCATCACCCCACCCGCCCCTGACCGCGCCACCGTCGCGAACGAGAATCGGTGGTCCGGGCACGGACCGTGAGCTTCGAGCGCCCTGCGATGGCCTACGGTGCCATACCCCTTGTGCACGGCGAAACCGTACTGGGGATGGCGCTCGTCCAGCGCGGCCATCATTCTGTCTCGCGTCACCTTCGCCACGATCGAGGCCGCCGCGACGCAGGCCGCGACCTGGTCGCCCTTCCACACGCCCAGCGACGGCGCGGGAAGACCGGGGACGGAGAACCCGTCGGTGAGCACGTAGCCGAATTCACACGACAACCGCGCCACGGCCCTGCGCATTCCCTCGAGGTTGGACCTGTGCAGGCCACGGGTGTCGATCTCGCCGGGCGGGATCACCACCACGCCGACCCCCCGCGCCGTGGTCATGATCTGTTCGTACAGTGACTCACGCCGCGAGGCCGTCAGCAGCTTGGAGTCGCTCAGCCCCTCGATCCGGCGGCCGAGCACAACCGCCGCGATCACCAGCGGCCCGGCGCAGGCGCCCCGGCCCGCCTCGTCGACTCCGGCCACGGGCCCCAGCCCGCGGCGCGCGAGCGCCCGCTCATAGCCGTACAGTCCCGAATCCCGCCGGACCACGCTCGGCACGGGGCGAAACGTGACTGTCATGGCACCACGGCAGACATAGCGACCATGACCAGAGAGTACGCCCCATCCGGCCTATTCGGTACTGCTATCTCACCTTGGCGAAGGTCTCCGGGGTCGAGAGGAAGCCCACCCTGGAGAAGGGCCAGTAGATCGCGACGGCCCGGCCGACCACCTGATCCTCGGAGATCGTGCCCTCACCCTCCTGCTCCTCACGGGCGCGGGAGTCGGCCGAGGCGGAGCGGTGATCGCCCATCACCCACAGCCGCCCCTTGGGGACGACCTTCTCGAACTCCTCCCCCGAGGGGAAGTCGTCGGGGTGCAGGTAGGCCTTCTCGTCGAGCGGGACCCCGTTGACGGTGATCCGCTTCTGGGCGTCGCAGCACTTCACGGTGTCGCCGCCGCGCGCGATGACCCGCTTGATGGTGTCTTGGTGCTGCCAGCCCTCGAAGACCACTATGTCGCCGCGCTCGATCTCGCCGTGCAGCTGGTTGACGATCACGCGGTCACCCACCAGCAGGGTGTTCTCCATCGACTCCGAGGGGATCTCGAAGTTCTGGAAGACGAAGGCCTGCAGCAGCAGGGCCACCACCACACCGGACGCGATCAGAAGCAGGGACTCACGCAGGCCGCCCTTACGGGAGGGTTTTTCCCGCTTTCCGCCCTTGCTGCTGGACTCAGCCTCGTTGTCCTTGATATCGGACTCGGCGGTCTCGTTCTCAGGTTCCGCGGTCATGAGGTACGGCTACCGCCTTGAACGCCGGCGACGGCGCCACAGTGCCAGAGGCACGACCCCCGCGAAACCGGCGAGAAGCGGAGTGGCACCTCCCAGCGCGGCGGCGGCCTTGAGAGCCGGCTGGTTGAAGGTGTCGGGGATGGGGAGGATCGTCGCCCTGGAGAACGGCCACACGATCACGAAAGCCCGGCCGACCACCTTGTCCACCGGGATCGTCCCGCCGCCGGGGTCACCCTGGTGGGCCCGGGAGTCGTAGGAGACCGAGCGGTGGTCGCCCATCACCCACAGACGGCCCTCCGGAACCTTGACCCGGAAGGTCTGCTGGGACGGCTCGTCACCGGGATAGAGGTAACCCTTCTCCTCAAGGGGAACCCCGTTGACCGTGACCCGGCCCTTGGCGTCACAACACTCCACGGTGTCACCGGCGACGCCGATCACGCGCTTGATGTAGTCCTTCTCACCGGGGACCACGCCGAACGCGGTGCCGATCCAGCGGAAGAAGGCGGCCAGCGGGTTGGACGGCTCCTCAAGCTGCACTTCGCTGTCCCAGGAGTCCACACCGGAGAACACCACCACGTCACCGCGCTCGATGTCGCGCACGCGGTAGACGAGCTTGTTCACCAGAACCCTGTCGTTCGTCAGGAGGGTGTTCTCCATCGACTCCGACGGGATGTAGAACGCCTGGATCACGAAGGACTTGATCACAAGCGCGAGGACCAACGCGACGACCACCAGGACAGGAAGTTCCTTCCAGAAGGAACCTTTCTTCTTGTCCTTATCGCCCTTGGCGTTCTTCTGAGTGTCTTCGGCGACCACGTCCACCTCGTCCTCGACGGGTCGACGCGAGGCCGCGCCGGACTCCCGGTCTTCGTTAGTCATCGTTGACGAGCCTAGATGATGGCTGGCGCCAGCGGGTCGCCCGCCGGGTTACCTCACAGCCATGCATGTTCCATAGGAGGTCAAACCTCCGCGCATGCGACTGGCCCGCACTCTCGAAGAGATGTGCGGGCCAGGGCGACATGGGGCGAGCTCCTTAGCGGGCTTCGCGCTTCTCGCGGATGCGAGCGGCCTTGCCTCGCAGGTCACGCATGTAGTAGAGCTTGGCGCGGCGGACGTCACCACGGGTCACGACAACGATCTTCTCGATGACCGGGCTGTGCACCGGGAAGGTGCGCTCGACGCCAACGCTGTAGCTGATCTTGCGAACGGTGAAGGTCTCGCGGGCGCCACTGCCCTGGCGGCGCAGGACGAAGCCCTTGAAGACCTGGATACGGGACCGGCTGCCCTCGATCACTCGGACGTGAACCTCAAGCGTGTCACCGGGGCGGAAGGCCGGGACGTCGGTGCGAAGCGATGCCTTCTCAAGCTCGCTGATCAGCGTGTGCATGACAGTGGTACCTCATTTAGGCGAGCACATGGAGGTTCATCCGGCCGCGGCGAGACGGCATCGTGATGGACACACGTGCTGGATTGGATGTGTCTCGGGAGTCAGACCAGTCTGCCCGACAGTGCGCACCGACCTGTGGACAGTCGGCGGCAACGGTTCAGTCTGCCACATTTTCCCGACCGATCGGAAATCAATCCGTCAGGGAGCACCGGCCGACCGGCCCCGAAGCCGCGGGTGCCGTGGGAGGATCCGCCGCTCCGGCGCACCGGCCGCACCCCACGGCATCACCGTCAATCGGAGAGGCCGAGCTCGGACAGGAGCTGCCGATCATGCTTGTCCAGGCTCTCCGGATCGAGCGCGGCCAGCAGCTCGGCGCGGTTCTTCGCGGTACGGCGGAGCGCCTCGTCCCGCCGCCATCGGGCGATCTTGCCGTGGTGCCCGGAGAGCAGGATCTCCGGAACCTCACGCCCCCGCCACTCCGGAGGCTTGGTGTAAACCGGACCTTCAAGGAGGTTCTCCATCGCTCCCGGCGCGAAAGAGTCGTCCACGGCCGAGCGGGCGTTGCCGAGCACGCCGGGCAGCAGCCGCCCGACGGCCTCCACCATCACCAGCACCGCCGCCTCGCCACCGGCCAGGACGTAGTCGCCGATGCTGACCTCGTCCACCTGCATGCGCGAGCCGTATTCGGCCATGACCCGGGAGTCGATGCCCTCGTAACGGGCCGGGGTGAACAGCAGCCACGGCTCGCGGGCGTACTCCATCGCCAGCTTCTGGGTGAAGGGCACCCCGCTCGGGGTCGGCACGATGATCCTGGGCCGCTCGGCCGGATCGGCGGCGAGAACGGTGTCGATGGCCTCACCCCACGGCTCGGGCTTCATGACCATGCCGGGGCCGCCGCCGTAGGGGGTGTCGTCCACGGTGCGGTGCACATCGTGGGCCCAGTCGCGGAGCTGGTGGATGTGGATGTCGAGGATGCCGCGCTCGCGCGCCTTGCCGATGAGCGAGACGTCGAGCGGAGCGAAGTACTCGGGGAAGATCGAGATAACGTCGACGCGCATCTCAGACGCTCTCGTCCGGGTCGAGCAGGCCGGGCGGGCCGTCCACGACGAGGATGCCCTTGTCGAGGTCGATCACGGGAACCAGCGCCTTCACGAACGGCACGTAGACCTCACCGGCGCCTCGCCGTACGACGAGCAGGTCCTGACCGTGGTGGAGCACGTCGGAGACCTCTCCGACCTGTTCCCCCTCGGGGGTGACAACGGCGAGACCGATCAACTGATGGTCGTAGAACTCGTCGGGATCGTCGGGCAGCGGGATGTCCGCCGAGTCGATGACGAGCGTGGTGCCCCGGAGTTCCTCGGCACGGTTACGGTCGCTCACACCTTCGAACCTGACCAGCAGGATCCCGGAGTGCCAGCGCCGGGATTGGACGACGAGCGGACCGGCGGACGCGGGGTCGGTGGCGAGGGTCGCCCCCGGCGCGAACCGCTTCTCCGGGTCGTCGGTGCGGACCTCCACGGACACGTCGCCGCGGAGTCCGTGCGGGCGGCCGATCCGGCCTACGACAAGCTGCACGCCCGCCTCCCAGGTAGTCATATGTCACGGAAAGCAAACGGGCCACCCACTGGGTGGGTGACCCGTTCACTCGATAGATCTTGTGTCGGCTAGCGGGCCTCGTTCAGGTCGAGCAGGTCGACCCGAATGTACTTACCGTCGCCCAGGGCGTTCACGACCGTGCGAAGCGCCTTGGCCGTACGGCCGCCGCGGCCGATGACCTTTCCGAGGTCCTCGGGGTGGACCCGGACTTCAAGCACACGCCCGCTGCGAATTCGGCGGGCGTGAACCTGGACCTCGTCGGGGTGTTCGACGATGCCCTTCACCAGGTGCTCGAGGGCCTCCTCGAGCATCTCAGGCCTCGCCTTCCGGCTTCTCCTCCGCAACCGGCTCGGCCGGGGTCTCAGCGGCGGGCTCGTCGGCCTTCGCAGCCTTCTTGGCCGACTTCTTCGGCGTGGTGGCGGCGGTGTCCAGGGACAGCGCCTCCTTGGCCGCAGCCTCGTAGGCGGCGTGGCGGTCGGCCTTGGGCTCGGCCACCTTGAGCGGAGCCGGAGCCGGCTCGCCCTTGAACTTCTGCCAGTCGCCGGTGAGCTTGAGGAGCTTCAGCACGGGCTCGGTCGGCTGCGCGCCGACGCCCAGCCAGTAAGCCGCCCGCTCGGAGTTGACCTCGATGCGCGAGGGGGTCTCCTTCGGGTGGTACAGGCCGATCTCCTCGATCGCCCGGCCGTCACGCTTGGTGCGGCTGTCAGCGATGACGATGCGGTACTGCGGGTTGCGGATCATGCCGAGCCGCTTGAGCTTGATCTTGACTGCCACTGGTGTGGTCTCTCCTGCATTAGAGCGTGGGTGAGCGGCGTCTCATCGAGTGGGGCACGAGGAGAGAACCGTTCGAGGGACAGGCGCGACACGCGGGGGTGAGAGGGCACCCACGGTCACGGTGTTCCAACATGTCATTGTGCCAGATGTACGGAGGTGCCAGGTCAACCAGCCCTCATCCGGTGCGCCCCGCCGAGGGCAAAACTTGGTAATCCACGTGTGTCCGAGGCACGGGACGGCCCGCCCCGATGCGCTAAATGGCCGCCGTGGCAACCACCCTGAGATCTCTTCTGCTGACCGCGACCGGGTCCATCGCCGTGCTGGGCGCCGTACTCACGATGAGGACGACCTCCGCGATCGGCGGACTCGCCCCGGCCGGAGGCGCCGGCCTGGAGACCCGCGGTGCCCCGGCAGCCGATCAGAGCGCGTTCGGGCGCCTGCTCGACTCCTTGGGCGACGCCGCCGGAAACCGGCCACGCCCGGACGTGTCTCCCGGTGATGCGGGCGCCGATTGTCCCGGCGCCGTCCCGGCCCCGACAGCGGTGGTCATGCGATTCCCCGTCCCGGCCCCGACACCGGTGGTCATGCGGTTCCCCGTCGCGGCGGCGGATCCGTCCGCTCCCGTGAAAGGCGCGGGCGGTCCGGGGAGCACGCCACCGTCCACCGGCCCGTCGCCGGACGGGCCGGTGGACGGCTGCGCGCGGCCTCCGGCGTGACTGCCCGGATCACGGCCCCGTGCGCGGGGAAAGCGCCGAGGCGGCCATCAAGGACGCCAGGGCCCGCAGGACCGGTAAGACCCACGGGACCGGCGCCAGGACCGGCAGGGACGACGCAAGGTCTGCGAGGACGGCGGGAACGGCGGAGGGAAGGCAGGGCGGACGGGGCCGGCGCCCTGGAAGGGCTGCGACGAGAAGGGGCCGGCGGATTCCTCCGCCGGCCCCTTCCCCCAAGCCTTGTTCAGCCCAAGCCCTATTTAGGTCGTACGCCCAGCAGTTCCAGCGTGGCCACCGCGATGAAACCCACGATGATGATCAGCCAGATCCACCGGACGCGCCCGTAGAACTTGTCATCGCTCACTTCTGCCCCGGAAGCTTGAACTTCGAGGGGTCGAAGCCAGGCGGCAACTCCATGCCGGGCGGGAGCTGACCGGCCCCCAGCTTGCCGAGGAGGCCACCGGCCTTCGGGGCGTCGTTCGTGTCGGCGGAGGTCTTGCCGAGCGCGGCCTTGCGCGGGTCACCGCTGACCCGCCGGCCCTTGGCCGCCTTCTTCTGTGCCGCCTTGTTGGCCTTGCGGCCACCCGGCATGCCCGGAATGCCCAGGCCGCCCGCCATCCGCTTCATCATCTTCTGCGCGTCGAAGAAGCGGACCACCAGGTTGCTGACCTCCGTCACGGTCACGCCGGAGCCCTTGGCGATGCGGGCTCGGCGGGAGCCGTCGATGATCTTCGGGTTCTGGCGCTCCCCCGGGGTCATCGAGCGGATGATGGCGGCGACGCGGTCCAGGTCGCGGTCGTTGACCTGGTTGAGCTGCTCACGCATCTGCCCCATGCCGGGCATCATGCCGAGCAGGTTCTTGATGGGCCCCATCTTCTGGACCATCATCATCTGCTCGAGGAAGTCCTCCAGCGTGAAGCCGTCACCCGAGGTGAGCTTGCCCGCCATCTTGGCGGCTTCGGCCTCGTCGAAGTTCTTCTGGACCTGCTCGATCAGGGTGAGGATGTCACCCATGTCGAGGATGCGGGAGGCCATCCGGTCCGGGTGGAAGGCGTCGAAGTCCTCAAGCTTCTCACCGGTGGACGCGAACATGATCGGCTTGCCGGTGATGTGGCGGACCGACAGGGCCGCGCCGCCTCGGGCGTCGCCGTCGAGCTTGGTGAGCACGACGCCGTCAAAGCCGACGCCCTCCATGAAGGCCTGGGCCGTGGAGACGGCGTCCTGACCGATCATGGCGTCGACGACGAACAGGACCTCGTCGGGCGAGACCGCGTCGCGGATGTCGGCGGCCTGCTTCATCATTTCCTGGTCGATGCCCAGGCGACCCGCGGTGTCGATGATGACGATGTCGTGCTGCTGCCGCTTGGCGTGCTCGATCGACTGGCGGGCCACGGCGATCGGGTCGCCGACGCCGTTGCCGGGCTCGGGCGCGTAGACCGCGACGTTCGCGCGCTCGGCCATGACTTCGAGCTGCTGGACGGCGTTGGGGCGCTGAAGGTCGGCGGCGACCAGCAGCGGCGTGTGGTTCTGCTCACGCAGCCAGTGGGCGAGCTTGCCCGCCAGCGTGGTCTTACCTGCACCCTGCAGGCCGGCGAGCATGATGACGGTCGGCGGGTTCTTCGCATAGCGAAGCCGCCGGGTCTCGCCGCCGAGGATGCCGATCAGCTCGTCATTGACGATCTTGACGACCTGCTGCGCGGGGTTCAGCGCCTGGGAGACCTCGGCGCCGCGGGCGCGCTCCTTGACATGGGCGACGAACGATTTGACCACGGGCAGCGCGACGTCAGCCTCAAGCAGCGCGATGCGAATCTCGCGGCACGTGGCATCGATGTCGGCCTCGGACAGCCGACCCTTGGAACGGAGGGAGGAGAAGACCGATGTGAGCCGGTCGGAAAGTGTCTCGAACACGTGATTGGCCAGCCTCTGCGCTACAGGTCTGCGACTCGACCCCCCAGCCTATCCGCTGGGAGGCGCGACTGACGCCCGGCGGCTAGCGGCCCCACCCGGGAACCGCCATCCGCATGGTGAGCGCGTGCTCGACCAACGTGATGAGCGTGGCCTTCACCGCGTCACGTGAACGCGCGTCCGTCTTGGAGATCGGGATGTGCGGCGCCAGCGTCAGCGCCTCCCGCACCTCCTCCTCACCGTGCAGGTAGTTGCCGTCCCAGCCGTTGACCGCGACCACGAAGGGGAGCTTGGCCTCCTCGAAGTAGTCGATCGCCGGGAAGCTGTCGGCCAGCCGCCGGGTGTCGACCAGCACGATCGCGCCGATCGCGCCGCGCACGAGGTCGTCCCACATGAACCAGAACCGGTGCTGACCCGGCGTACCGAACAGGTACAGGATCAGGTCCCGGTCCAGCGAGACCCGGCCGAAGTCCATCGCGACCGTGGTGGTGGTCTTGTTCGGGGTGAGACCGAGGTCGTCGATGCCGGCGCTGGCGTCGGTCATCACCGCCTCCGTGGTCAGCGGCAGAATCTCCGAGACCGCCCCCACGAACGTGGTCTTGCCCACACCGAATCCACCGGCAACGACGATCTTCGTCGATGTCAGGCCGCCGCCGCGGCTAGAGCCTGCGAAGTCCACTGAGCACCCTTTCCAGCAGGTTGAGATCCGGCTTACCCGCGTCCAGCGACGGCTGGTGGATCTGCACCAGGCCCTCGGCCGCCATGTCCGCGACCAGAATCCGGGTAACGCCGAGCGAGATGCGGAGCATCGCGGAGATCTCAGCGACCGAACGCACTTGCCGGCACAGGGCGCTGATCGCCTGATACTCCGGGGTGCGGGTGGATAGATCATGATGTGCGGACGTCGCCGAGGAGACCAGTGCCTCCATGGCGAGCTGGATCCGGGGGGCCGTTCGTCCCCCGGTCACGGCGTACGGCCGGACCAGGGAACTCTGCTCCGCCGGAGCCGGTTGCACAACATGTGAAGGCCCCCCCTGTTGCCAGTTGGGGTCGTCCATCGAGTGATAAGGCAACCCGCCTAGCGGGCCCCCCTCACCGGTCCAGCCGCGGCCTGTCACGACATCCTCCTAGGGTCATCGCCGTTACCGGGGGTGGGAAGCCTGGAGTTCGGCGCGGACGGCAGGCGTCAGCACCTGGCCCGCTCGTTCGACGAGCAAGGTCATCTGGTAGGCCACCAAGCCCATGTCACAGTCGGCGGCGGCCAGTACGGCGAGGCAGGAGCCGTCACTGATCGACATGATGAGGAGCAGCCCTCGCTGCATCTCCACCACCGTCTGGGTGACCGCCCCGCCTTCGAAAACCCTGGAGGCGCCCTGGGTCAAACTGATCAGGCCGGCCGCGACCGCCGCCAGCTGATCCGCCCGGTCCCGAGGGAATCCGTCAGAGAACGCCAACGGCAGACCGTCCGCCGACACCACGACCGTGTGCGCAACTCCTGGAACGTTGTTCACAAAGTCGGTGATCAGCCAATTGACCCCCCGGGCGGCCTGGCTCATTTCGCGCACGTGTCATCCTCCTTGGCGACCTTGATGAGCTCGCTCACCGGTCCTCCTTGTTTCCTTCAACGTCCCTGCTGAAGTCGGGATACGGCTTGCCGTCGCCGGCTTCGCCCCTGGCCGCCGCACGGCCCTGCCGTACTCCCTGCTGGAAGCTCGCCAGTCTGTTGCGTACCGCCTCCGGAGAGACGGTCGGCCTGAGCGCGGGAGTCTGGGCGGCCGCCCCCGGGTCGGGTGCGGCCGTGCCGGGCACCAGGTTCGCCTTGGGCACCCGCTTGGGGAGCCCGGAACCGGTGATACCGCCGAGTGAGGGGTCACTCGCCGCCTGAGCCGCCTGCCAGCCCTGGTCCGCGGGTGAGGACCAGGCGTCGGCCACCGGAGCGTGCTGGGACGAGGGTTCCTTGAACTCCTCTGTCATGTCCGGAGCGGAGGCGACGGGCTCGACCTTCTTGAACCAGTCGGACTCGACCGCGGCGAAGATCGGCAGGAACTCCTCCTGCGCCTCTTCCATGGGCGAGGAGTCATGAACCACCGGCAGCGGGCCGGTGTTGTCCACCGCGTCCATCCCGCGCGGCTCGAAGGCTCCCGGCTCGAAAGCCCCCGACTCGAACGCTCCCGGCTGGATCGTGGACGGCCATCCCGCGGAGTCTCCGCCGCTCAGCGGGGTCGACCACATCCCCGTGTCGCTGTTGACGCTCGACGAGGTCGACCAGATGCCGGAGTCGCCACGGGCCGGCGCCTCCGGCCAGGCCCCCATGTCCATCTGGGAGGTGCTCGGCCAGCCCGGGTCGGCACCCGGCGGCGGCACGTGATCGGGCCAGGGGGTGTCGACCGGCGCCTGGCCGAAGTGGCCACCACCCGTGAAGGGCGACTGCGAGACTTCGAAGGAGTTGAACTGCTGCCCCGCGTCGAAGGAGGCGAAGGACTGCTGGGCCGCCTCGAAGGAGGCGAACGCGGGCCGCGTGGGATCCAGTGACGTGGGGCTGGCCAGCACGGGCGGCCGGTCCATGGAACCCATGACCGCGGCCCAGTCGGCACCGGCCGGGGCCGCGGGCTGGACGCCCGGCGCCGGGACGACACCGGTGACGGAGAGCAGAGCCTCCGGGAGCAGCACCATGGCGGTCAGGCCGCCGCTGTCCTGCTGCCTCATCTGCACCCGGATACCGTGGCGCAGGGCCAGCCGGCCGACCACGAACAGGCCCATGCGGCGCGACACCGAGACGTCCACCACCGGCGGGTTGGCCAGTCGCCAGTTCGCCTGGGCGAGTTCCTCGGGGGTCATGCCGATGCCGAGGTCGGTGACCGAGACCATCACGCCACCGCCGTCGATGCGGTTGCTCGACACCGTGACCTTGGTCTCCCGGGGGGAGAAGGAGATCGCGTTCTCCACGAGCTCCGCGATCAGGTGCACGACGTCGTTGACGGAGGTGCCGGCGACGGAAACGCCGCCGGAGATCTGCAGGTTGACCCGCTCGTAGTTCTCGACCTCCGAGAGCGAGGCGCGGACTACGTCGATCAGCGGGATCGGCTGGCTCCACCGGCGCGCGGGCTCCTGGCCGGCGAGGACCAGGAGGTTCTCGCTGTTACGGCGCATGCGGGTGGCCAGGTGGTCAAGCCGGAACAGGTTGCCCAGACGTCCTTCGTCCTGCTCGCCCTGCTCCAGGCTCTCGATCAGGGACAGCTGGCGTTCGACCAGTGTCTGACTGCGCCGGGAGAGGTTGACGAACATCGCGTTGACGTTGCTCCGCAGCGTGGCCTCCTGGCCCGCCAGCCGTACGGCTTCGCGGTGGACCTCGTCGAAGGCGCGGGCCACCTGGCCGATCTCGTCGTCGGAGACCACACCGACCGGGGCGACCTCCATCGTCTCGGCCTGACCGCTCTCGCGCATGCTCTGCACGGTCTCCGGAAGGCGCTGGCCCGCGATGGCCAGAGCCTCGGTGCGGAGCTTGCGCAGCGGCCTGACCAGCGATCGAGCCATGATGGTGGTGATCAGCAGGACGATGACGAGGAGGGCGGCGATCGCTCCGGCGGCGATCAGACCGTTCTGCCGTTCCTGGTCCCGCAGCTCGGCGCTGCGTGCGACGGTGGAGTCCGAGATCGCCTGCTCGACCGTCCGCATCCGCCTGATGGTGTCGGTGACCGACTCGAACCACCGGCCCGCCTCGGTTCCGCGTCCCGTCGAGATGTTCTTGAGCGGAAGGCCTTCCTTGCCGAGGACGAGCGCACGGGCCCGGGTGAACTCGGCGCTGTCGACCTTCCTGCCGGTGACGGTGTCGTCGTAGAACTGACGCTGCTGCAGGGACGCCGCGGAGCGGAACACGCCCAGCTCGCTGTCACGCTGCGCGCGGGCGGCGACCATCGCGTCCATCCCGCTCGTGTCGAACCGGCCGAGCTGCAGGGCGACGGCGAGGACGGCCCGTTCCTTCGACACCTCGTTCTTCGCCTGGGCCAGCGCGCCGAGCAGAGCGGCGCCCCTGATGAGCGAACCGTCGGACTCACCCTGAGTGACGTTGTCGTGGAGCGACAGCAGGTCCTCGATGGAACGGGAGTAGGTGTCGATGGCCGGCTGGGGCTGCAGCTGCGTGTCGACGACGGCGGCGCGCAGCGCCGAGATCTCCTTGATCCGGTCGGCGACGCGCTGGAACTCCTCGGCGGTGATCTGGTCGAGGTGGCCGCGGGTCAGCTCCAGGTTCGTCGTGGCCTCGGAGGAGGCCTTGTCGACCACGCCGTGCTGCTTGCGCAGGAGGGCGAGTCCTTCGCTGCTGCGCCCGCCCGCGATGAACCTCGCCGAGAGGTCGCGCTCGTAGGAGAGCTCGTGGGCCAGCGTGGCGAGGCGGCCGACCAGCATCGCCGCGTCGTTGAGCTGCCCGTAGTGGTCGGCACGCTGGAGGGAGGACATCACACTCCCCGCACCCAGCACGAGGCCGACGAGGGTGGGAATGAGGACCAGCGCGATCAGACGCGTTCGCACACGCCAGTTCTTCAGCGCCAGTCGGCGGCCGGCCTTGGGCGACTCGCCTTGATCGCCGGAATCCGCGGGCACAGCAGTGGCCTCGCGGTCATCCCGGGCTAATTCAGTGGTCACCGGCTTGGGCTACCTCTCACCGGACTCTGGGGGGCGTCACGCATGGGCTTGAGGCGCCATGTGTCGGCGCCTGTCAAGCGTGACCTATTTGAGCATAGCGATACCGATGTTGCGAATAAGACGAAAGTGACAAGCCATGCCAATCAAAAAGTGGCGAAAGGGGATGAATCATCACAAAGCTTCCTTTTTGTTCATACCGATCTATACGGTATGCAGGCCGCGTCTCTGGGCCTGCGATCACCCATCCGCTAGGCTGACGCGCCGTCATGCCGCACTCTCCGCACGCATGGGGCCTAACGCGAACGAGGTGCGGCTCCCCCCACCTAAGGAGACTCCATGAGGACCGGACGCACTGTCCGCAACACCCTCATCGGCCTTGTCGCGGCTCTCGCACTGGCCGCCTGCGGCAGCTCCGGCACCGACGCCGCCAAGTCCGGAAACGCGGCCGGCCTGGAGAAGACCGAGCTCAACATCGGTATCGTTCCCGTGCCCTCGACCGCCCCGCTCTTCATCGCGCAAGAGAGAGGCTTCTTCAAGGCCGAAGGTCTGACCATCAAGACCGAGACCATCCAGGCGCCGCAGGCCGTGATGCCGAAGATCATCAACGGCGGCATCGACGCGTTCCTGACCAGCTACATCTCGCTGATCACGATCAGCGACTCCGGTGCGACCAAGCTCAAGATGCTCGCGGAGTCGCAGCAGGGCGCCCCGGGCATCAGCGGGGTGATCGTCGTCAAGGACTCTCCGATCAAGGACCCGAAGGACCTCAAGGGTAAGACGATCGCGGTGAACGCGCTCAAGGGTCTCGGCGAGGTCACCCTCAGCGCCCAGCTAAAGGTCCACGGCCTGGCCCCGACCGACGTCAAGCTCGTGCCGGTGCCGTTCGCCGAGCAGCTCGCCCAGCTCAAGGCCGGCACCGTCGACGCGGCGTGGCTCACCGAGCCCTACATCTCCGCCGCGCAGAAGGACCTCGGCGGGCGCCTGCTCGTCGACACCCTGTCCGGTCCGACCGAGGGACTCCCCCTGGACGGCTGGGCGACCACCGCCGACTGGCTCACCAAGTATCCGAAGACCGCCGCCGCCTTCCAGCGCGCGATCGCCAAGGCCCAGCAGATCGCCGCGACCGACCGGCAGGCGCTCAACAAGGCCATCACCACCTACATCAAGATTCCCGCCGAGGTGGCCTCGACGATGGCGATGGGCACCTTCTCCACCTCTCTGAACCCGACCCGTATCCAGCGTGTCGCCGACCTGCTGAACGAGTTCCAGGTCGTCAAGAACAAGGTCGACGCCACCACTCTCGTGGCGGCTCCCCCGCAATGATCAATGGAAAGGCACTCCGCGGCGCCCTGGGCGTCGCGGGGTTTCTTCTCGTCATGGAGGTCCTGGGCAGGACGGGCGTCGTCGACCCCTACACGTTTCCGCTCGCCTCCTCCATCCTCACCAGCCTGGCCGGTCTTCTCACGGACGGGGAGTTCCTCTCCAGAGTCGGGGCGACCCTCTCCGCCTGGGCGATCGGGCTGCTGCTGGCCATCGTGGTAGCCGTGCCGTCGGGGCTGGTGATGGGCACCCTGCCCAAGGTCGAACGCGCCGTGCGGCCGCTGGTGGAGTTCCTGCGGCCGATCCCCTCGGTGGCCCTGCTTCCCCTGGCCATGTTCCTTTTCACGGCGAGCGAGCACGGGAAGATCGCGCTCATCGTCTACACATCCTGCTGGCCGCTGATCATCAACACGCTGTACGGCCTGCGTGACGTCGACCCGCTCGCCAAGGAGACGCTGCGAAGCTTCGGCTTCGGCCCCGTCGACGTCGTGCGTCTCGTGTCGCTGCCGAGCGCGGCGCCGTTCATCACCACGGGCGTGCGGATCGCGGCCTCGGTCGCGCTCATCGTCGCGGTGAGCGTGGAGCTCGTGGCCGGTGGCGAGGGCATCGGGACCTTCGTGACCGACGCCGCGGCCGGCAACCAGCGGGATCTGATGATCGCCGCCATGGTCTGGACCGGGATCATCGGCCTGCTGATCAACTCACTGCTGGCCGGGGCGGAGCGGCGGATCTTCCGCTGGCACCATGCCCAGGCCGGAGAGGAAACGGCATGAGAGGGGCCATCTCGCGGATCGCCCGGCTGTGGATCGTGCCCGTCGCCTTCCTCGCGTGGGAGCTGACCACGAGGCTGGCCGAGGCCGTCTACTTCCCGCCCCCCTCGACGATCCTGCTGCGCCTGTACGAGCTGTGGTTCTCCGGGCCGCTCATCCGGGCGTTCCTCACCGACGACGCGATCGATCACCTGCTGCCCAGCCTGGGCCGCCTGCTCCTGGGCTGGGCCGTCTCCTGCACGATCGCCATCGCCGTGGGAGTGGCGCTGGGCCGCTCGAAGACGTTGTCCGACTTCGTCAACCCGCTGATCCACTTCTTCCGTTCGGTTCCACCGCCGCTCCTCATCCCGATCTTCATGACCATGACCGGGGTGGGCACGCCGCTCCAGCTGGTGGCCATCGTCTTCGGCGTCTTATGGCCCGTCCTCATCAACTCACTGGACGGCGCCCGCTATGTGAACCCTCAGTACCTGGAGACGTGCAAGGTGTTCGGCGTGTCCAGAACGGAACAGCTGACCAGGGTGATCCTTCCCGCCGCGGCCCCCAAGATCTTCGCCGGACTGCGGCTCAGCGTCGCGCTGGCCCTGATCATGATGATCATCTCGGAGTACATCGGCAGCACCGAAGGGGTCGGCTACCGGATGCTGGTCGCCCAGAGCCAGGTGGACATCCCGTCCATGTGGACCGCCATCGTGCTTCTCGGGATCCTGGGGCTCATGCTCAACGCCGCGTTCCTCCGTGTCGAGCGGCACGTGCTCACCTGGCACCGCGGCGCCCGCAAGATCGACTGATGACAACGAAGAGGTAACCCAGAAATGCTGGAGATCAGCGACCTCACCCACTCCTACGGGGAGTACCGGGCGCTCGGCGGGGTGAACCTCACCGTCGCAGACGGCGAGTTGGTCTGCGTCGTGGGGCCTTCCGGATGCGGTAAGTCGACGCTCCTGCGGTCGATCGGCGGCCTGCTGCGCCCCACCGGAGGCCGCGTCCTCATCCAGGGACAGCCGGTCGAGTCGACCCCGGACGATCTGGCGATCGTCTTCCAGGACTACAGCCGCTCGCTGTTCCCCTGGATGACCGTGGTCGACAACGTGTCGCTCCCGCTGCGCCGCAAGGTCACGAATCGGAGCCGACGCACCGAGGCCGCGATGGAGGCGCTCGAACAGGTCGGGCTTCCCGGCGCGGCCAAGAAATATCCGTGGGAGCTGTCCGGGGGCATGCAGCAGCGCGTGGCCATCGCCCGCGCCCTTGCCTACAAGCCCTCTCTCATGCTGATGGACGAGCCCTTCGGCTCCGTCGACGCGCAGACCAGGGAGGATTTGGAGGATCTCGTGCTCCAGGTCCGCCAGTCCCACGGGATGACCATCATGTTGATCACCCACGACATCGACGAGAGCGTTTATGTGGGTGACCGCGTCGTGGTCCTGTCGAAGTCTCCCGCCACGGTCGTCGGCGATCTGCGGGTCGAACTTCCCGCTCCCCGCGATCAGATCGCCACCCGCGAGCACCCCGACTTCGTGCACCTGCGCGCCGAGGTCGGCCGTCTGGTCCGCGGCATGCAAAACCAGCCGACCGCCGCGTCGTAGCGAGCCCGGTGGCGGGCGGGATCGTGCGGCTCCTCGCCCGTGGAAAGGCGTGGAGCGCGAAGGCCGCGGTGTGGGGCTCACCAGTCGAGGGTGAGCCCCACACCTGTTTCAGACCCGGAGAGTGAGGACGTGCTCGACCAAGGTGATCAAGGTCGACTTCACGGCATCGCGAGACCGGGCGTCGGTCCGGACGATCGGAATGGTCGGGGAGATCGTCAGAGCTTCCCGCACCTCCTCCTCGCCGTGGATATGCGTGCCGCCGAAACCGTTCAGGGCCACGACGAAGGGCAGTCCGGCCTCCTCGAAGTAGTCGATCGCCGGGAAGCTGTCGGCCAGCCGCCGGGTGTCGACCAGCACGATCGCACCGATCGCGCCCTTCACGAGGTCGTCCCACATGAACCAGAACCGGTGCTGACCCGGCGTACCGAACAGGTACAGGATCAGGTCCCGGTCCAGCGAAACCCGGCCGAAGTCCATGGCCACCGTGGTGGTCCGCTTCGTCGGGATGTGCGAGAGGTCGTCGACCTCCGCACTGGCCTCTGTCATCACCGCTTCCGTGGTCAGCGGCATGATCTCGGAGACCGCGCCGACGAAGGTCGTCTTGCCTACACCGAATCCTCCGGCGACAACGATCTTCGTCGACGTCATTCCGGCGTCAGAGCCTGCGAAGCCCACTGAGCACCCTTTCAAGCAAGTTGAGATCCGGCTTTCCGGCATCCAGCGATGGCTGGTGGATCTGCACCAGGCCCTCGGCCGCCATGTCCGCGATCAGGACCCGGGTCACACCCAACGGCATGCGCAGTAGAGCCGAGAGCTCTGCCACCGAGCGCACCTGCTGGGACAGCGAGATGATCGCCTGATACTCCGTGGAGAGCGTGCTCGAATCCACGCTCACGAACGTCGCCGAGGAAACCAACGCCTCGAGTGCAAGCTGCATCCGAGGAGCGGTTCTTCCTCCGGTCACAGCGTACGGGCGAATCAGCCGGTTCCGCCCGCTCTTGGCCTGAGACGTGGGAGGAGATTCCTCTCCTGGTCCACGCCATCCTGGTGCGTCCATATCACCCCCCTATCGCTGAGCTGACTGCAGCTCGGCCCGAAGTGCAGGCGTGAGTGCCTGCCCGGCACGCTCCGCCAGCAGTGTCATCTGGTAGGCCACCAGACCCATGTCACAGTCCGGCGAAGCCAGTACGGCCAACGCGGAACCATCGCTGATCGCCATGGTGAGCAGGAGGCCGCGTTGCATCTCGATCACGGTCTGGACGACCGGACCACCCTCGAAGACCCGGGAGGCCCCCTGGGTCAGGCTGACCAGACCGGCTGTGATCGCGGCGAGCTGATCGGCGCGGTCCTTCGGAAAGCCCTGTGAGTAGGCCAGTGGAAGACCGTCCGCGGAGACGATCACCGCGTGAGCCACCCCAGGCATCTCTTTGACGAACTCGGTGATCAGCCAATTGAAGCCACGGGCGGCCTGACTGAGTTGGTTGTTCACTGGTTGTCTCCCTCGGCAGTGTTCAAGCGCTCGCTCATCTCAGCGCGGCCCTGCCGTATGCCTTGCTGGAAACTGGACAGACGACTGCGTACCCGCTCCGCCGAAAGAGGAGGAGCGGCTGAAGCCGGCGGCGGCGTCGTCGGCGCCGCGGGGGCGGATCCGGGAACGAGGTTCGCCTTGGGCACTCGCCTGGGCAGACCCGATCCGGTCAGGCCACCTTCGGCGGGCTTCTTGGCCGCCTCGGCGGCGGCCCACCCCTGGTCCGAAGGCGTGCTCCACGGCTGCCTCTCGACCTGCGGCGAAGCCTGCCGGGTCTCGTGAGCCTCCTGGAGCCTCTGCTCCATCGCCTCGGGCGTGTTCCCGGCCTCGGGCGCGGACTCGACGGAGGCGCTGCTGCGGAACCAGTCGGAACCCACCGCGGAGAAGATCGGCAGGAACTCCTCCGGCCGCGACTCCGTCACCGGCGTCTCGACCGCGGGCATGGCCTGGGTGTTCTCCACCACCTCCGGCTCCTGCGGAGCCCACGGGTCAAGCGGCGGGTTCTCCAACCATGACGGCGGGAACGGCGGCTCCGAGCCCGGAGACGACGGCTGCGAGGTCGGGAACGACGGGTGCGGATCCCGAAAGGGGGAACGCGGATCCGGGAAGGACGGCGGTGCGGTCGGCGTGAGAGGCGACGACCACAGGTCCTCCACCGCGGAGGCGGACACCATCGGCGTCGACCACAGGTCGGCCGTCGTCGGGGCGGGAGGCTGCGAGGCCGGTGTCCCCGACGCCGGGGGCTTCCGGGAGGGGAGTCTTCCCCCGGCCGTGCCGAACGGGTCCTGGCCAGGCCCGGCCCCGAACGGATCCTGGCCTGGCCCGGCACCGAACGAGTCGTGGCCCGGCCCGGCCCCGAACGGATCCTGGCTCAACCCGGCACCGAACGGGTCCGGCTTCGAAAGCCCGCCGAACATGTCCGAGCTCGACATGCTGCCGAACGACGTCTGGGACGGGCCCTGCCCGGCCATGGCCATCGCGGACTGGGCCACCACCTGCACGGGAAGCAGGACGACGGCGCTCAGGCCGCCCGCCTCCGGCCGGCGGAGCTGGACCCGGATGCCGTGGCGCATGGCCAGGCGGCCGACCACGAACAGACCCATCCGGCGAGAGACCGACAGGTCCACCGCGGGGGGCTCGGCCAGCCTCCGGTTCGCCTCGGCGATTTCCTCGTCGCTCATGCCGATGCCCAAGTCGGTGACCGCCAGGATGATGGCGCCCGTCTCGTTGCTGTTGCTGCTCACCGTGATCTTGGTGTCCTGCGGCGAGAAGAAGATGGCGTTCTCGACCAGCTCGGCGATCAGGTGGACGATGTCGTTGACGGCCGAACCGAGGATCAGGGTGCCCGCCTCGATCCGGAGGCTCACCCGCTCGTAGTTCTCGACCTCCGACAACGAGGCACGGACGACGTCGCTCAACGGAACCGGCTCACTCCACCGGCGGCTCTGCTCCTGGCCCGCGAGAACCAGCAGGTTCTCGGAGTTGCGGCGCATGCGGGTGGCCAGGTGGTCCAGCTTGAAGAGGCTGCCCAGCCGGGTCTCGTCCTGCTCGCCCTGCTCCAGGTCGTCGATGAGGTCGATCTGACGCTCCACGAGCGACTGGGTGCGCCGGGAGAGGTTGACGAACATCGCGTTGACGTTGTTCCGCAGCTTGGCCTCGTCGCCCGCCAGCCGGATGGCCTCGCGGTGGACCTCGTCGAAGGCTCGGGCCACTTCCCCGATCTCGTCGCGAGAGGCCACCCCGATGGAGGGCACCTCGACGTCCGGAGAGAGATCGGTGGACTCCCGCAGCACGCGAACGGTCTCGGGCAGCCGGGTGTCGGCCACTTCGAGCGCCTCGCTCCGCAGCTTGCGCAGCGGCCGGACCAGCGTGCCGGCCACCCAGGCGGTGATCAGCAGGATCAAGACCAGCAGAACCAGGATCGCGGCACCGGAGATCATGGCGCTGCGCCGTTCGGCGTCCTCCAGCTCCTGGCTGTGCTTCTCCACCGAGGCGGATATCTCGCGTTCGAGAGTTCGCATGCCGTTCACGATCGCGGTGGAAGAGTCGAACCAGGTGCGGACGCCGAAGTTGCCCAGGGGCCGGTTCTCGCGCACGCGGGACACGATCAGAGCGCGGATCGCGTCGGCGCGGTCCACCTTCGGGCCGCTGACCAGTTCCCGGAATCGCTTGACCTCGGCGGCGCTGGCGGACTGCCGGAAGGCGGCCTCCTCGCCCAGCTGGATCTTCCACGCGCCGAGAAGCTCGGCGTGGTCGTCGAAGTCGAAGCCGCGCTCGAGACCGGGGATGAGCAGGATGCCTCGCTGTTTGGCGATTTGTTCCTTCGCCCTGCTCAGCGCGCCCAGCGCCAACCCGTCGCTGACGAGGTGCTCGTCGCCGCTACCACGGCTCAGGTCGTCGTGGAGGGTGAGGAAGCTGGCGATCATCGGCGAGTACATGCCGAGGGCGGCACGGGGAAGCACGCCGGGGTCGGTGACTCGCCTGCGGAGGCCGGGGAGGCTGTCCAGCCAGCGGCGCGCCTGGGCGGTCTCGGCCTGGACGCTGGCCTCGTGCTCATTGGTGATGGCCTTGGCCGCGGCCAGGACGTCGGTGACGGCCTGGTCGACCGCCCCACGTTGCCGCTTGACGTTGGCGAGCCGCGCGGGACGGCGGTGGTCGGCGATGTACCAGGCGGTAAGATCGCGTTCTTCGGCCAGCTCGTGGGAGAGCGTGGCAAGCCGCCCGACGAGCGAGGCGACCTGGGACGTCCGGTGATACTCGTTCGCGGTGGACAGCGCGGTGGTGAGCTGAAGACCGCTCAGCAACACGGCCGCTGCGGTCGGAAGCAGAATCAGCGCGACCAGACGGGGGCGCACACGCCAGTTCGACGGCAGGAGTCGGCTGCCTACCCCTGACGCGCGGTGGCTCCGGCGGTCTTGTGTCTTCACTGGCCTACGTAACCCCTCGCCCGGCTCGGAATCGGGTAAGCAATTTGAGCACATCCTTTATGTCACATCGAATGGAGTAAGTGTCGACAAATCCCAGCAAATGGGACGTTTTGTTACATAGTTTCAAGCAGGCCGGAAGGACTCTTTCGTCTCCGGAGCCTGATGTTTGATCATCAGATGGCGGGTCACCGAGTACTCCTGGACCGCCTCCTGGCTCATATCCTTGCCGAAGCCGCTCCCCTTGACCCCGCCGTGCGGCGCCTCGGAGGCGATCGGCAGATGGTCGTTGACCCAGGTCACGCCCACATCGAGCCGATGCGACACGCGCAGCGCCCTGGCCACGTCCGAGGACCAGACCGAGGAGGCCAGGCCGTAGGGGGTGTCGTTGGCGAGCCGTACCGCCTCGTCCTCGCCGTCGAACGGCAGAGCCACCAGCACCGGCCCGAAGAGTTCACCCTGAACAATCTCGCTGTCCTGGCGGGCGTCGGTGATCAGCGTCGGCGGGTAGTAGAAGCCGGGGCCGTCGAGCGGGGCACCACCGCAGAGCACCGACGCGCCCGACCGCTCGACGAAGCCGTGCACGCGGGCCCGGTGCCCGGCGGAGATCAGCGGGCCGATATCAGTGGCAGGGTCCCAGGGGTCACCCACCTTGATCTGCGCCAACGTCGCGTGAAGCGCCTCGACGGCCTCGCCGTACACCTCGCGGGAGATGTAGACGCGGGTGGCGGCCGTGCAATCCTGCCCGGTGTTGTAGGTCGCGCCCATCGCCACGCCCCTGGCCATCTCGGCCAGGTCCGCGTCGCCGAAGACCAGAGCCGGGGCCTTGCCGCCGAGCTCCAGATGGACCCGCTTCAGTGAACCCGCGGCCCCCCGCATGACGGCGCGGCCGGTCTCGGTGGAGCCGGTGACGCTCACCATGTCCACGCCCGGGTCGGTGACCAGGGCCTCGCCCACCTCGGCGTCACCGAGGACGACCTGGAGCAGGCCCTCGGGAGCCCCGGCCCGCGCGAACAGCTCGGCCAGCCGGAGCGTGGTGCCGGGCGTCTGCGGCGCGGGCTTGATGACCACCGCGTTGCCCGCGGCGAGGGCGGGGCCGAGCTTCCAGATCGCCATCACGAGCGGAAAGTTCCACGGCGCGATCGACCCGACGACCCCGACCGGGCGCCGGACCAGCACCGAGGTGTATCCGGAGCTGAGCACTCCCGCCCCGGTGCCGTCCAGCGAGCGGGCGGCCCCGGCGAAGAACCGGAGGTTGTCGACCGCGAACGGCAGCTCGCCGTCACGGAACACCGCCGCCGGCTTGCCCGTCTCGGCGACCTCCAGCCGGGTGAGCTCCTCCGCGTCGGCCTCGACGAGGTCGGCGAAGCGCAGCATCACCTTGGCGCGCTCGGCCGGAGTGGCCCTGCTCCACTCCTCGAACGCCGCCCTGGCCCGCCGTACGGCGTTCGCCACCTCGCCAACCGGGGTGTCGGACACCTCCGACAGAAACTCGCCACTTGCCGGGTTGATCAACTTGCCCATGAAACTTTCCTCGTCGTGGTCGTGCGTCGAGCTCTCAGGCGCCGGCCTGCTCGATCAGGTCGGCGGCCTTGCGAAGGCCGTCGCGGCGGCGGATCTCCTCGCCGGCGGCGGCCAGGCGCTCACGGAGCTCGATGTCGCCGAGCAGCCTGTCCAGCGCGCCGGTCAGCTCCTCGTCGGCGAACGTGTAGGTGGACAGACGCACGCCGTAGCCGAGCTCGTGCATCCGCTGGGCGTTGTCGTACTGGTCCCAGAACAGGGGCAGCAGGATCATCGGCTTGCCGAAGTGCAGCGCCTCGGTGGTGGTGTTGTTGCCGCCGTGGGTGATCACCAGGTCCACCAGCGGAATGATCTTAGTCTGCGGAACGAACTCGGCGCCCCACATGTTGTCGGCGAGCTTGATCTCCTCGTGCAGCGGCCCCTTGGAGACGATGAAGCGGTACGGGGTGGTGCCCAGCACGTCGATGACCCGCTGCATCAGCGCGACGTCCGCCGAGCCCAGCGAGCCGAGCGAGAAGTAGACCAGCGCGCCGTCCCGGTCGGCCAGCGACGCGGGCAACTCGAAGCCGCCGTCGGTCTCACGGACCGAGGAGTCCAGGCGGTGCCAGGAGTCGCCCAGCGGCCGGGCGTCGGTGTAGTCCGCGATCTCCGGGAAGACGTAGAGGTTCAGGTCGCCCTCATGGACGAAGTTCAGGTCCGGCAGCGGCTCGGCACCCTGGGCGACGACCCACTCGTTGAAGGCGGTCCAGACCTCGCGGTGGGTCCGGTCGTACTCGGCGCGGAAGGCGTCCCACTCCGACCGGTCATCGGCGGGAAGACCCGAGAAGACCGGAGCGACACCCTCGCCGCGCACCTCCAGCGGGTTGCAGGAAACGATGCGGACGAACGGCTTGCCCGCCGTGAGCAACGCCGGGAAGGCGATGACATTGTCCTCGACGATTACGTCCGGCTGAACGCGCTCGATAATCGCCTTGAGCTGCGGCTCGCAGTACTTCGCGCCGTCGATGAGCGCATCCCAGATCGGCTTGACCACCGTCTCCAGCTGCGCCAGAGTCGGCTTTCGATATTCCGGCGCGGTGTCCCGGATGAAATCCTTCCAGAACTGTCCCGGGTCCTGCTCCTCTTCCGCCGGCGGCGCGAGATCGACCAGGTCCTCTTCGAATCCGAGAGCCTCCAATTTCCCCTTCCAGGAGGCCTCAGCTGCGAAAACGACCCGGTGACCACGCTTGCGGAGAATGTCACCGACACCGATGCAGTTGTTCGTCGGCCCGTAGGCGCTCTCCGGCATGAACAGGATCGTGAGAGACATCACGCCTCCATCTGTCTGGGGGTTTGTTGCTTTTGAATAATGCTTCAATTCATGAGCTGGCTAAAACGCCAAAAAGCGGCCACTATGGACCCCGGCGCAAAGCATGGCTTTCAATAACGAGCAGGGGATTATGACGCGTAAGAAACGGGCGGACCGACGTCTGGATCTCATCGCAGCCGCACACCGGGCGATCATCCGGCACGGCACCGAGGGGGTCCACCTCAACCACGTCGCCGAGGAGGCCGGCCTCACCTCCGGCGCCGTGCTCTACCACTACCCCGACCTCGGCGAGTTGCTGGTCGAGGCCCACCACGCCGGGATGGAGCGCTTCTACGAGCAGCGGCTCAAGCGGATCAGCGGCATGCGCGACCCCGCCGAGAAGCTCGTCGTGACCATCCGCTCGGGGCTGCCCCACGGGCCGGACGACCCGGACGTGCGACTGCTCAACGAGCTCGGCGGAGCCGCTCCCCGCAACAGGATGTACGCCCTGCTGCTCACCACGCTCTACGACCGCCAGGTGTCGATGTACCAGAGCATCCTGGAGACCGGGGCCGCCCTGGGGACCTTCACGCTGTCCGACGACTCCCTGGTCGTCGCGCGCAACCTCGTCGCGCTCGAAGATGCGTACGGTTATCGCATAACGGCCCGCCACCCGGTGATCGGCCCGGAGGAGGCGGCGGAACTGCTCCTGGCCTACGCCAGGAACGCCACGAACAACCCGCTCAAGACGCCTCATTGAGGAATCAGCACTCCGTCCTCGGCCTCCCATGAGAGAGCGACCGAGGACCCCACCTGGACCTGGGTGGCCCCTTGGGTGGCCACCAGGACGGGTATCGAGCGGCCGGTCACGAGGACCGAGACGTGCGAGACGCCGCCGTAGAAGCTGACATCGGCGACCTCGCCCCGCAACACCCCGGCGCCGTCACCCGCCGCACGTTCCGTGCCGTGCTCGGCCTCCGCCTCGTCCTCAGACTCCCCGGCCTCCTCAGACCCGGCGCCGCCTTCAGACTCTTCACCGGCCTCAGACTCAGCGTCGTCCTCAGAGTCCTCAGACTCGGCGTCCTCAGACTCCTCAGCGTCCTCGGACTCCCCTGCGTCCTCAGACCCGGCGTCCTCAGACTCCTCAGCGGCCTCAGCCTCGGCGTCGCCTTCAGGCTCCTCACCGGTCTCGCCGTCCTCGGCCTCCGTGCCGTCCTCAGGCTCCTCGGCCTCCGTGCCGTCCTCAGGCTCCTCGGCTTCGGGGTTCTCCCAGGCCACCATCCTGATCCGCTCGGGCCGTACGGCGAGCAGGGCGGAAGTCCCCTCCTCCAGATCGGACACGCCGGGCAGAACGCCGAGCTCGTCGCCGGACAGGCCGTCGGCGCACGCCTTCCCCTCGAAGAGGTTGTTGGCTCCCACGAAGCCGGCGACGAACGGCGTACGCGGCCGCTCGTACAGCGCCACCGGCGCGTCCACCTGTTCCACCTTGCCCGCGCTGAAGACCGCGATCCGGTCGGCCAGCGACATGGCCTCCTCCTGGTCGTGGGTGACCACGACGAAGGTGATGCCGACCTCGTTCTGGAGCCGCTTGAGCTCCAGCTGCATCTCGGCGCGCACCTTCTTGTCCAGGGCGGACAGCGGCTCGTCCAGCAGCAGCAGGCGCGGCCGCTTGACGATCGCACGGGCCAGCGCGACCCGCTGCCGCTGGCCGCCGGAGAGCTGCTGCGGCTTGCGCTTGGCCATCGCGGCCAGGCCGATCTTCTCCAGGACCTCCTCGACCCGCTCACGGATCTCGGCCTTGGGCAGCTTCTCCCGCTCCAGGCCGTAGGCGATGTTCTTGGCCACGGTCATGTGGGGAAACAGCGCGTAGGACTGGAACATGAGGTTGACCGGGCGGCGGTGCGCGGGCCGGCCGAGCAGATCCTCGCCGTCGAGCGTGACCGTGCCCGAGTCGGGAGACTCGAAGCCCGCCAGGATTCGCAGGAGGGTGGTCTTGCCGCAGCCGCTGGGGCCGAGCAGCGCGAAGAACTCGCCCTGCCGGATGTCCAGGGAGACCTCCGAGAGCGCCATGACGTCGCCGAACCGGCGGCTGACACCTGTGATCTGCAGCATTAGGACAGCGACTCCGTCAGTCGGGTCATCCGCTGGGCCACGATCACCACGGTGAAGCTCACCGCCAGCAACAGTGTCGCCAGCGCGTTGATCTCCGGGGTGACTCCGAAGCGGACCATTGAGTAAATGACGATGGGCAGGGTCGGCGAGGTCGGTGCCGCGGTGAAGAACGCGATGACGAACTCGTCGATGGAGAGCGTGAACGCCAGCAGGGCGCCCGCCGCGATGCCCGGCGCGAGCTGGGGCAGCGTGACGCGGACGAACGTGGTGAGCGGCGTCGCCCCCAGGTCCCTGGACGCCTCCTCCAGAGAGGTGTCGGTGTGAGTGAGCCGGGTGCGAACCACCGCGGTCACGAACGCCATGCCGAACACCGTGTGAGCCAGCAGCACGGAGTGCAGGCCGAGGGTCATCTTGACGGTGGCGTAGAACACCAGCAGGCCGATGGCCAGCACCAGATCAGGCAGTACGGCCGGCAGCACGCCGAGCGCGTCCAGCAGCCGTGACCTGCTGTAGCGGGCGAGTCCCACCGCCAGCAGGGTGCCGAGCACGGTGGCCAGCGCCGTGGACCCGGCCGCCACGATCAGCGTGTTGACCAGACCGGTGCGGATGTTGGCGTTCCCGGCGAGCGTGCCGTACCACTTCAGGCTGAGGCCCTCGAAGGAGTAGGGCGAGTCGCCGGAGTTGAACGACATCACAACAAGCACCACGATCGGCGTGTACAAAAACAAGTAGGTCACCCAGAAGGGGACGTACAGCAGACGCGGTCTACGCACGGCGAGCACTCCATGCCTGCACGAGCAGCAAGATGATCAGTACGGCGAGCAGCGCCAGCGCGAGGGTGGACCCGAACGGCCAGTCACGCGCCTTCAGGAACTGGTCCCTGACCAGGTTGCCGACCATGATCGAGCGCCCGCCGCCGAGCAGTTCGGGGATGACGAAGTTGCCGAAGCTCGGCACGAAGACGAACAGGCAGCCGGTGACCACACCCGGCAGAGTCAGCGGCAACGTCACCGACATGAACGTGCGGGCGGGCCTGGCGCCGAGGTTGGCCGAGGCCTCACGGAGCTGCGGGTCGAGCTTCTCGATCGCCGCGTACAGCGGGAGCACCATCAGCGGCAGGTAGGAGTAGATCAGGCCGGTGACGATCGTCCCCCGGTTGTAGAGGAATTCAAACGGCCCCAGGCCGAGCTTGCCCAGGGCCGTGTTGACCAGCCCCGGGCCGCTGAGTAGAACGATCCAGGCGTATATACGGATCAAGAAGTTCGTCCAGAAGGGCAGCACGATCGCCACCAGCGCGATCGTCTTCCACTTCCGCGGGAGCTGGGCGATCAGATACGCCGTCGGGTAGCCGACCAGCAGGGCGATCACCGTGGCGATCGTGGCCAGCTTCAGCGAGCCGAGCACCACGTCGAGGTAGAGCGGGTCGAGCAGCCGGGTGAAGTTCTCCCCGGTCACCTCGTAGATCACGCCACCGAAACGACCCCTGCGGAAAAGCGTGTAGCTGAGGACGAGCGCCAGCGGGATCAGCAGGAGAACGATCAGGTAGGCCAGGCCGGGCCCGAGGAAAACGAGCTGTCCCAGGGCACGCGAACGGCGCGACCGCGATTTCGCGGTCGCGCCGGAGACGTTGGAACGTGTCACTGCTTCGCCGCGACCTCGGTTGCGAGGCGGGTGAACTTGGTCGAGTCCTCTCCCAGGTCGATGATCGACTCACCTGCGAGCAGCTGGGACGGGGTCATCTGGAGCGGCGTGTTCTCGGCCTTGAGCTTGGCGTCGACGCGGTCCATGGCGGCCTTGTTCGGGACCTTGTAGAGGATGTTCGCCGCGGCCCAGCCGTGGATCTCCGGGTCGAGGATGTAGTTGATGAACGCGTGCGCGGCTTCCTTGTTCTTGGAGGACTTCAGCACGACCATCGTGTCCACCCAGAGGTCGCTGCCCTCCTTCGGCACCACGAACTTGATGTTCTTCTCGCTGGTCGGGCACCAGCCGTCCCACGCCACGACCATCGCGGCCTCGCCCTTCTTCAGGCGGTCGCCGAAGGTGGTGTCGTCGTAGGCGAGCACGTTCTGCTTGGCCGCGAGCAGCTTCTCCTTGACCTTGGCCAGATCGTCGTCGCTGTGGGTGTTGACCGACATTCCGAGCGCCTTGATGGCGGGCAGGGCCAGCCAGCGCTCGGTGGTCATCATGGTGACCTTCTTCTTGGCCTCGGCCGGCGGGTCGAGAATGTCGTTCCAGCTCGTCGGCGGCGTCTTCATCAGGTCGGTGCGGTAGCAGATGCCGGTGGTGCCCCAGGTGTAGGGAACCGAGAAGACGTTGCCCTTGTCGTAGGAGAGCTCCTTGGCCTCGGGGTAGAGGTTGGCCAGGTTGGGGATGAGCTCGGGGTGGATGGGTTCCAGCAGGCCGGCCGCGTTGAGGGCCTGGGCGTACTGGCCGGAGACGAAGGCCACGTCAAGACCGGTGTCCGCGCCCGCGGTCAGCTTCCCCATGATCTCTTCGTTGGTGGCGTGCAGCGTGACCTTGAGGTCGAACTTGAGCTTCTCCTTGACTTTCTGGGGAAGCTCCTTGGGCGTGTAGCCATCCCAGACCGAGATGGCGACGCTCTGCTTGGACAGGTCCGCGTTCGGGTTGAGCTGCTGGGAAGAAGCACTGGCCGCAGGGGCGGCAGCGGTGTCCGTGGACCCTCCGCCGCAGGCGGAAACGGCGAGCGCGAGTCCGGCGATCAGAGCGACAGCCGGAAGACGACGGGGGTACCGGGCACGGGACACGGGCCGCTACTCCTTCAGAATTCAGTGTTAGTGGGGTAGACCGGCCGTTACGGACACGGCAGACCAAAGCAGGAGTGTTGCAGCCAAGAATAACTTGGGCAAGACTTTGCCCGACATCGCCCCAATGGAAGTTTGATCTGTTTGCTAAATCCACGTTCAATCTGGAGTCGGCTCGACACCGCGCCACGCGCCGGCGACGGACGGAGCAGCGCGCTCGTCGCCGCGTTGAGCTGCGATGTTCCTGCCTCGTTCGCCGTCCGCCGCTTCCATCCGCTCGCCGGGACCGCCGCCACCAACTTTTCAATCGATATTCAATTGTCATCGGTTTCCGAGGCCCCGCCGGTTATCGAACGCGGATTCGACGTGGACCAGACCAACCACTCCGTGATCGTCGGCGAAAGCGTGGTCGTGAAGTGGCTCACCCCACCGGCGCCGCTCCCCCAGCCGACGCCGGATATGTTCGCCCATCTCACCTCGGTCGGTTTCACCGCCACCGCAACGCCGTACGCGGCCGTGTCCCATCACGGGGATGACGGCGAGTTGCTGCTCGCCCTGGTCACCGCCTACCTGCCGGACGCCGAGGACGGCTGGAAATGGTGTGTGGACGAGGCCGTCACCGGCGGCACGGACTTCGCCGCAGACCTGGGCGTCCTGGCCGCCGACCTGCACGCGGCGATGGCCACCCCCTCGACGACCTTCCCCGACCCCGTACGGCACGCGCCCGCTCCCCCGCGACCGGGACCGGCTCCGTGGTCCGCCCGTGCCGAGGAGGCCCTGAACGAGGCGCTCGCACTGACCGGCGGCGAGGACGGCGACTGGCTCTCGGCCCACGCCGACGCGCTCCGCGCCGAACTCGGTCCGTTGACGTCCGTGAGCGCCACCCCGCTGATACGCATCCATGGCGACCTGCACGTGGGTCAGATGCTCCGCTGGCGGGACGGCTACGCGGTGATCGACTTCGACGGCAACCCGACCGTCACCGGCGCCGACCCCTTCCAGCCCGCCGCCCGCGATCTCGCTCAGCTCACCACCAGCCTCGAACACGTCGGCCAGGTCGCCGTCAAACGCCGCGACGCCGACCCCCTGGTGATCGGCGAGTGGACCGCCGCCGCCCGCGCCGCGCTCCAGGCCGCCTACCTCGCCCGCCTGGCCGAGCGCGGCCACGCCGCCCTCCTGGACCGTTCCCTGCTGCGGCCGTTCGAGATCGAGCAGGAGTGCCGGGAGCTCATCTACGCGGCCCGGCACCTCCCCCGCTGGCGCTACGCCCCCATGGGCGTCCTGCGCTCCTGGTACCCCTGACCGGACCGGAACCACTCCCGCAACCGGGCCGGTCTCGGCACCGGCCGCACACCCCAGGCCCCGCCGCCAGCCGCACATCTCAAGGAGAAGAACGTGAACCCCGAGCTGTACCTCGCCGACCTGGAGGCCAAGCCGGCCGCGCTGGCCGACCTGGCGAGCGCCCTGGAGACCCGCGACCCGTTCGACGGGCTCCCCGCCGAGACCCGGCGGGTGCTCTTCCTCGGCATGGGCAGCTCCCGCTACGCCGCCGGGATCGCCGCGCAGCGCCTGCGGGCGGCGGGCGTGGACGCGGTGGCCGAATACGCCTCCGCCTCCGTCTCCTATCCGGCGACCCCGGACACCCTGGTGGTCGCGATCTCCGCCACCGGGGGGAGCCGGGAGACCCTTGACGCGGTCGCCCGCCATCGCGGGCGTTCCTTTGTGCTGGCGTTGACCAACAAGCCCGATTCCGCGATCACCGAGGGCGCCGACCTGGTGGTGCCGATGGTGGCGGGCGAGGAGCGGGGCGGCGTGTCCTGCCGGACCTTCCAGCACACCATCGCCCTGCTCCTGGCCCTGCGCAACCGCCTCACCGGTTCGGAGCTGGACGTGCCCGCCCTGCTTCGCCGTACGGCCGAGGCCACCGGCGACCTGCTGGAGCGCCGCGACCAGTGGCTGGAGCAGGCGATGACCCTGCTCGACGGCCCGAACGGCGTCTACACGATCGCTCCCGCCGAGCGCCTGTCCTCCGCCGAGCAGTCGGCCCTGATGTTCCGCGAGGGACCCCGCAGGGCCGCCGACGCCTGTGAGACCGGTGACTGGTCCCACGTCGACGTCTATCTCACCAAGACCCTCGACTACCGCGCCATCCTGTTCCCCGGCTCTCCTTACGACGACCAGGCCATGGACTGGATCCGCCAGCGTGGATCCACCGTCCTCACCGTCGGCGGCGAGCTCCCCGACGCCAAGGCCGCCGTCCGTTACCGCCATGACGACGACCCCGACGTCGCCCTCCTCACCGAGACCCTGGTGGCCGAGCTCATCGCCGCCCGGTGGTGGCTGGCTCAGTCTCGTCCGTAGTCCCGGCGCGAGGTGTTCGGAACACGACTGTGCGTCCCCTCTCAGTAGCGGTTCATCCTGCTGCCGTTGGCCGCACCGTTGGCGCTGCCGTCGCCATCGCGCTGGACGAAGGGAGCGGATGCGGTGGCGGTGGTCCCGGCCACGGTGTCGGCGCCGGCGGACTGGGCCACCACCGTCACAGGCGCGATGAGGACGGAGGCCACCATCGTTCCGGCCGCGAGAGCGTTCCTGAGCTTGATCATGACAGGTCACTCCTGTCGAATCGGTTGCACCCGGGGCGATCCCCGGGCTGACGGAACACCGGATCGGTGCCGCGGAGGACACCGGCACGGTGTCTGGATCTCACGCTAGGCAGGATGCCGTCGAGGAGGGTAGGAGTGTTACTCCCAGGCACGGATCCGGGGACCGGGGGATGATCGGGGAATACGGCACTCGACCAACCGGTTTCCGACACAAAAGAAGTTATCTCGGACATCTCGGACATTTGGTGACGAAATGGCCAGTAACAATATTCTGGGTGAGTTCCTCCGCGCTCGGCGCGAGGCCACCAACCCCATACAAGTGGGGCTGCTGTACTCCGGTCCTCGCCGGACCCCGGGACTGCGCCGGGAAGAGGTGGCGATGTTCGCCGGGGTCAGCACCGACTACTACATCCGCCTGGAACAGGGGCGCGAACGCCATCCATCCGAGCAGGTGCTCGGCGCCCTGGCACGGGCACTGGATCTCGAACCCGCCGCCGCGGCGCACCTGCACGAACTCGCCCACCCCAGGCCACCGCAGCTCAGAGCGGTCGAGCAGACGGAGAAGGTCAGCCCGGACCTGCTGCGACTGATACACGGCTGGCCGTTCACCCCGGCGCTGGTGATCAACCGGTGGATGGACGTGCTGGCCAGGAATCCGCTGGCCGCCGCGCTCTTCGACGGGCAGGAGCACGCGGACAACCTCGTCCGGATGGTCTTCCTGAACCCTGCCGTGCGCGAGATCCACCGTGATTTGGGCCGGGACTGGGAGCAGCTCGCCCACGCCAAGGTGGCCCACCTACGCGCCGCCGTGGGAACGGATCTCGACGATCCCCACCTGGCCGAACTGGTCGACGAGCTCTCCCTCAAAAACGCGGACTTCCACCGTTTGTGGGTGCGTCACGACGTATCACGCGTATCGCCCATAATCGCGCTCTTCCGCCACCGCGACGTCGGCGACCTGATCCTCACCTGCGAGGCGTTCACCGTCAACAGCGCCCCCGGCCAGCAACTGATCACCATTCACGCCGAACCCGCCAGCCCTTCCGAGCTCGCCCTGACCCTCCTCGGCAGCAGCGTCATGGGACATGACCATGAGAAGCATCTATACCGGCGCCTGAAGACGGCTTAGAGGACTTCCCAAGGCCCTCAGGCCGGATGGGCACGAGGCGGGCGCCGCGACGAACGCGCCTGTGACCGGGAACGAGACCGGCCACAGACACGCGGTCACAGACACCGGGTCACAGACGGTGCAGGCCGCTGAGGACGCGTTCGAGAAGCTTGAGCCCGGGACCGCCCGCGTCGATCTGGGGGTGGTGGACACGGACCAGGCCCTCGGCCTCCATGTCGGAGATCAGGACGCGAGCCACGCCGAGGGGGATGCCGAGGAGCGCGGAGATCTCCGCGACGGAGCGGATCTGCCGGCAGAGTTCGCTGATGGCGCGGTATTCACGGATGTAGGACAGGCCCAGCTGGGCCGAGGTCGCCGAGGAGACCAGGGCCTCCATGGCGAGCTGGGTACGCGGAGCGGTCCGGCCACCGGTGACGGTGTACATACGGACCAGGGAGCTCTCCTCCTCGGGAGGCTCGCCATACGAAGATCCGTAGGGCTCCTCATACGAGGAGCCGTAACCACCGGGTTCACCGTACGGCGAACCGTAACCGGCAGGCTCCTCATACGAGGAGCCGTAACCACCGGGCTCGCCGTGCGGCGAACCGTAACCGGGAGGTCCCTGGTAGGGCGAGCCGTATCCGGGAGGCTCACCTTGCGGGAAGCCATGCCCGGGAAACTCGTCGCGAAGGGGGCCGTATCCGTCTCTCGGCCCCTGCCCGTCATTCCTGTATCCGTCTTGCATGTCAGTTCTCCCGCTTCGGGAGCTCGTTACGAGCCTTACGGACACCCTGCTGGAAACTCGACATCCGGCTGCGCACCCGATCGGCCGACAGGGGAGCCGCAGGCGCCGGTGACGGGGGCGGGCTGGCCGCCGGGTTCACCGAGCCGGGCACCAGGTTGGCCTTGGGGGTGCGTTTCGGCAGACCGGATGTGGTCGTCCCGCCGAGCGTGGGGGCGCTCGCGGCCTGGGCGGCCTGCCAGCCGGTGTCGGCGGGAGACTCCCAGGAAACGGGCTCCAGCCGGGCGGGCGCGGGCTTTCCTGACTCGTCCGGCTCGTCGCCGGCAGCAGGGGTGGCAATGCGGAACCAGCCTGACTCCACCGAGGCGAAGATCGGCAGGAACTCCTCCTCCGCGCCTGGCGCGGAGGCTTCTGCCTTGGGCAGAGGTGTGGAGGTGTTCGCCGCCTCCGGCAGAGCCTTGGGAACGTCAGGTGACTTCCTGACGTCCTTGGGCGAGGGGTCGGAGGCGTCGATCTTGGGCAACGGCCCGGTGGCGTCCACCTCGGGCAAGCCGGGGTGGGAGTCGAGCGGGCCGAGCGGTGTCCGGGGGGAGCGATCGCCCTCCCGGGACGCGGGACGTGGGCGTTCCGTGACGGAGCCCCACACGTTTGGTGAGCTCACCGAGGGCGGTCCGGCCTGCGGCGGCACGGCTGCCCGCGCGCTGGGCGTCTGCCGCCGGGGAAGCGCGGGAGACGAGGTCCCGAGCGGGGCGGACGGGGCGCCGGGGGCGGGTGGGAACGACGACCCGGAAGCGGGTTCGCGCGTTCCGGGGAGCGAGCCGTTCGGCCTTCCCCCCGGCTGGAGGGCGCCGGCGGGCCGGGAAGGCCCGGCCTGCGGGGAGGCCATGACGGAGGAGAGGATCGCCTCGGGGAGGAGGACCATGGCGGTCAGACCGGGTTCCTGGGGGCGGAGCTGCACCCGGATGCCGTGTTTGAGCGCGAGACGGCCGACCACGAACAGGCCCATCCGGCGGGCGACCGAGGCGTCGGCGGCCTGGGGGTTCGCCAGGCGCCAGTTCGCCTGGGAGAGCTCCTCGGCGGTCATGCCGATGCCCTGGTCGGTCACCGAGACCATCACGCCGCCGCCGTCGATCCGGCTGCTGGACACCACGACCTTGCTCTCCTTGGGAGAGAACGCGATCGCGTTCTCCACCAGCTCGGCGAGCAGGTGGACCACGTCGCTCACCACGGGACCCGCCACGGCGACCTCGGTCTGGATCCGGCTCACCACTCGCTCGTAGTTCTCCACCTCCGACAGCGAGGCGCGGACCACGTCCATCAGCTCGACCGGCTTCCGCCAGCGCCGTGCCACCTCCTGGCCGGCGAGGACGAGCAGGTTCTCGCTGTTGCGGCGCATGCGGGTGGCGAGGTGGTCGAGCTTGAACAGGTCGGCCAGCCGCTGGTCGTCGCGTTCGCCGCGCTCCAGCCGTTCGACCAGGCTGAGCTGGCGCTCCACGAGCGTCTGGCTCCGGCGGGAGAGGTTGACGAACATCGCGTTGACCGTGTTGCGCAGCTTGGCCTCGTCGCCCGCCAGCCGTACCGCCTCGCGGTGGACCTCGTCGAACGCCCGGGCGACCTCACCGATCTCGTCTCGGGACATGACCCCGATCGGCTGCACGTCGGCGAGGATCTCGCCGTCGCGGGACTCGCGGACCTGCTGGACGTATGCGGGCAGCCGCTCCCCGGCGACCTCCAGCGCTTCCGTGCGCAGCCGCCGCAGCGGGCTGACCAGCGATCGCGCCACCCCGGTGGTGATCAGCAGCACGATCAGCAGCAGGCCGACGACCGATCCGGCGATCAGCAGGGCCCGGTTCTGCTCGGCGTCGCCGAGCTCCTGGCTACGGGCCACGATGTCCTGGGCGTGCCGCCGCTCGACTTCGCGCATCCGATCGATCGTGGTCGTCGTCGCCTCGTACCACTCCTTGGCGTCGTCCTTCTTCGCCAGGTCCAGCCCCTTCAGCGACGCCCCGGAGGCCGAACGGAGGAGGACCAGCTCCCGCAGGAACTCGGCCCGGTCGGCGGTCCTTCCGTTGACGGTCTCGTCGAAGAGGCGGCGCTCCTCGCTGCCGGCCTCGGCGGCGAAGGCGTTGCGCTCGTTGCGCTCGGCGGAGACGGCGCCGAGGAACTTCTCCAGCTGCTGCTGCTCGAATCGGCCGGAGACCAGCACCTCCGACAGCAGACCCCGCTGGAGCGAGAGGGCCTCCTTGGCGCGGGCGAGCGCGTCCAGGGTCAGCGCCTGCCCGAACAGCACGTCGTCGGCGCTGCCCTTGCCGAGCTCGTCATAGAGGGAGAGCAGGTCGGTGATCACCAGGGAGTAGGCGTCGATGGCCGCGTCGGGCAGCAGTGTCGACCCCAGCACCTGCCCACGGAGCGGCTTGAGGTCGTCCAGCCGGGTGAGCGCGGTCTCGACCTCGTCTTTGGTGCGGCCACCCACCTCGTTCTTGAGCAGGTTGCCGCTGTCGCGGACGCGCGCCACGGCGGTGTCCACCGCGTTCATCTGATCACGTACGGCCTGCACGTCGCGGTCCGGGCGGCCACGGGCGATGAACCAGGTCGTGCGGTCGCGTTCGGCGGCCAGTTCGTGGGTGAGCGCACCAATGTGATCCGAGAGCCTGGCCAGGTCGTTGACCTGCTGGTATTCAGCAGAAGCGCGCATGGACGCGAAGACCTGGATTCCGCCGAGCAACACCGCCGCGGCGGTGGGGACCAGGATGAGCGCGACCAGCCTGGAGCGCACCCGCCAGTTCCGCAGGCGGAAACTACTCCCCGCACCCTCGATCTTGTATGTACTCACCGAACACTGCCTCTCGGCGGATGAACCCGCTGGCCGAATTCCCTAGGTTCCCGGTAATTCGAGCACATCTCAACCTGTGGGGCCAATCGAACACAGCTCCACAAATAGCAACTCATGAGGCAGCAGGGATGGAACTGACACTTCAGTTCAAGTGTAGGGCCTAGATTTCGGGCACCCACACACCCCTATTAGGTATCCATCCTGCCTGGATAGCCCTTTGCATCGTTCCATGACTCTGAGTGAGCGATAACGCGGCAGAGGCGCAACGGTCTCTAGAAGATCACATCACTGTGATTCACGATATTTCCCCCATATCGTGACTCCCTGCGTCCGTAGCCTCGCTAGGGAGTGCTCTTGGATCTTTGCCCACGCTGCGGATCGGCCAGGTAGCGCCTCGCACGGCGGAGAGGAAGCCCCAGCGGCGCCATCCCCAGACCCGATCGCCGAGCTTTGGAGGAGACAACAGTGGCCCCATCCGACGGTGCCGCGATCGAGGTTCGAGAGTTATGGAAAATCTTCGGCCCGCGAGCGGAGCGCGTTCTCCGCGGCCCCGACGCGCAACTCGACCCGGTCGCACTTCGGGAGAAGACGGGTTGCGTCGCCGCCGTCAGGAACGTCGGCTTCACGGTACGGCCCGGCGAGGTGTTCGTCGTGATGGGCCTGTCCGGAAGCGGCAAGTCCACCCTGGTCCGCTGCCTGACCCGGCTGATCGAGCCGACCTCCGGGGAGATCTCGATCGCCGGCGAGGACGTGCGCGCCGCCTCCCCCGCCCAGCTCAGGGACCTGCGCCGGCACCGGGTCAGCATGGTCTTCCAGCACTTCGGCCTCCTGCCACACCGTAAGGTCATCGACAACGTCGCCTACGGGCTGGAGATCCAGGGCGTCCCGAAGGGCGAACGGCACGAGCGGGCAGGGGAGATCCTCTCCCTGGTCGGCCTGGACGGCTTCGCCGACGCCCGCCCCGACCAGCTCTCCGGCGGCATGCAGCAGCGGGTGGGCCTGGCCAGGGCACTGGCCGTGGATCCCGAGGTGCTGCTCTTCGACGAGCCGTTCAGCGCGCTGGACCCGATGATCCGCCGGGACATGCAGGCCGAGGTCATCCGCCTGCACCGCGAGGTGGGCAAGACCATGGTGTTCATCACCCACGACCTGTCCGAGGCGCTCAAGCTCGGTGAGCGCATCGCGATCATGCGGGCGGGCGAGATCGTCCAGCTCGGCACCGCAGAAGAGCTGGTCGGCGCCCCGGCCGACGACTATGTGGCCGACTTCGTCAGGGACGTGCCCAGGAGCGAGGTGCTCTCGCTGCGCTGGATCTGCCGTCCCCCGCTGGAGGACGACCATCTTGACGGTCCCGAGCTCCCCGCGCACACCGTGATCCGCGACGCGATCCCGGCCGTGATGCGATCCGCCCGGCCGATCCGGGTCATCCAGGACGGGGAGCTGGCCGGCGTGGTCGACCGCCTCGACATCCTCGCGGCGATGGCCGGGGACCTGGGAGAGAGCGGGGATCTGGGGCAGGCCGCCACCGGAGCCGGTGCATGACCTCTCCGTCGGCCGTACTCCCCCCGACGCCGGCGGCCCCACCCACCGCTCCCCGCTCCTGGACGCGCCTGCGGGCCTGGCTGGTTCCGTTCGCGGGAGTGGCCGTGACCGTGGCGGCCTACCTCGCCTTCCGGGACACCGCCACCCTCCCCCACGACGACGACGCCGCGCAGTTCCGGTTCGTCGACGACATACGGGACTGGGTGGACGCCAACCGCAACGAGAGCCCGATCTTCCTGTTCTTCGTGAACTACGTCCGGCTCCTCATCGGCGGCCTCTACGACTTCCTCCACGTGGTGCTGCAGGGCCTGGGCTGGATGGGGCTGACCGGGCTGGCGGGTGTGCTGGGCCGGCTGGCGGGCGGCTGGCGGATCGCCCTGGTCGCCGTGGCGGGGTTCGCCTCGTTCGGGGTGCTGGGAGTGTGGGAGGCGAGTGTCGACACGCTCGCGCTCGTGCTCGCGGCGGTCCTGCTCTCGCTGCTCGTCGGCCTGCCACTGGGCGTCTGGGCAGGCCGCTCGGTACGGCTGCGCCGCCTGCTCACCCCGGTCCTCGACGTCATGCAGATCATGCCGACCTTCGCCTACCTGGCGCCGATGGTGCTGTTCTTCCAGATCGGCCCCGCCTCGGCCACGGTCGCCACGATGATCTACTCGATCCCGCCCGCGATCCGGATCACCGCGCTGGCGATCGAGCAGGTCTCCCCCGCGGCCGTGGAGGCCTCCACGGCGCTCGGGGCGACCGGCTGGCAGACGCTGCGCAAGGTCCACATCCCGATGGCGCGCGCCACGATCGCGCTGGCGATCAACCAGACCGTCATGATGGCGCTGTCCATGGTGGTGATCGCGGCGTTGATCGCGGCCCCGGGCCTGGGCTCGAACATCATCTCCGGCCTGTCGCGGGCCAACGTGGGCATCATGGTCCCGGCGGGCATCGCCATCGTGGCCATGGCCGTCGTGCTGGACCGGATGACCATGTCCGCCGCCACCCGCACGCCCGCGTCACCCCGCGGCCTCTCCCCGTGGGATCGGCTCGGCATCGCGTCACTGATGCTCTTCTGCGTCGGGATCGCGGCCCGCTTTCTGCCCGGCGAGTTCCCCGAGGACTGGGTGCTCCGCTTCGCCGGGCCGGTGAACGAGGCCGTGAACTGGGCCAAGTTCTCCTGGTACGACGTCACCGAGGCGATCAGGAACGTCACCACCGAGGCTCTGCTCAACCCGTTGCAGACCCTGCTCACCACCGCCCCCTGGTGGCTGGTCTCCGCGGTCGTGCTCGCCGTCGCGTGGCGGACCGGCGGAGGCCGGCCCGCCGTGACCGCTGTGGCCTGCCTGCTCACCACCGCCCTGCTCGGGCTGTGGCAGCACACCATGGAGACGCTCACCACAGTGCTGGTCGGCGTGGTGCTGACCCTGGCGGTCGGGCTCGTGCTCGGCATCGTGGCGGCCCGCTCACCCCGGTTCGCCGCAGTGCAACGGCCGCTGCTCGACGCCGCGCAGACCCTGCCCGCGTTCATCTACCTGCTGCCCGCCCTGGCGCTGTTCGGCGCGACCCGGTTCACCGCGATCTTCGCCTCGGTGATCTACGCGGTGCCACCGGTCGTCCGGCTGGTGGAGGACGGGATCAGGAACGTGTCCCCGGTCGTCGTCGAGGCCGCCCGGTCGTGCGGTTCCACCGACCGGCAGGTGCTGTGGAAGGTGAAACTGCCGATGGCCCGCCGGGCGATCCTGCTCGCCGCCAACCAGGGCATCGTCATGACGCTCGCCATGGTCGTGGTCGGTGGCCTGGTCGGTGCGGGGGGCCTGGGCTACGACGTCGTCTCCGGGTTCTCCCAGCGCACCGACTTCGGCATGGGCTTCGCCGCCGGAGTGGCCACGGTGCTGATCGGAATCATGCTCGACCGCATCACGCAGGGCGCTGACCGGCGCCCCTCCCCCCGAAAGAAGAGGATCGCATGAGGATCGGACGCAAGGTCCGTCTGCTCGCCGGTGTTCTCACACTCGGATTGGCCGTCGCCGGCTGTGGCGGCGCGAAGGTGGAGACCGCCACCGGTTCGGCGCAGCCGTCCGCGCGCGGCATCGTGAAGATCGCTATCAACAAGTGGGCCGGTTACGAGGCCAGCGCCGGGGTGATCACCTACCTCCTCAAGAAGGAACTCGGCTACAACGTCGAGACGAAGGAGCTTGCCGAGCAGGTCTCCTGGGAGGGCTTCGAGAAGGGCGACGTCGACGTCATCGTCGAGAACTGGGGCCACGAGGACCTGAAGAAGACCTTCATCGAGGAGAAGAAGGTCGCCGTGGAAGCGGGTTCCACGGGCAACAAGGGCGTCATCGGCTGGTACGTCCCCAAGTGGATGGTGGACAAGTATCCCGACATCACCGACTACAAGAACCTGAACAAGTACGCGGAGCTGTTCAAGACCTCCGAGTCGGGCGACAAGGGGCAGATCCTCTTCGGCGACCCCTCGTACGTCAGCAACGAGGAAGCCCTCATCAAGAACCTGAAGCTCGACTACAAGGTGGTCGTGGGCGGCAGCGAGGCGGCGCTGATCGAGTCGGCCACCCAGGCCCAGCAGCAGAAGAAACCCCTGCTGTTCTACTTCTGGGACCCGCACTGGCTGTTCAGCCGGGTGGAGCTGGCCCGGGTCAACCTTCCCCCGTACACCAAGGACTGCGACGCCGACCCCAAGAAGGTCGCCTGCGACTACGCCGAGCTCGACCTCGACAAGATCGTGAGCAAGAAGTTCGCCGACACCGGCGGCAAGGCCTACGAGCTGGTCAAGAACTTCTCCTGGACCAACGAGGCGCAGAACTCGGTGGCCAACGACATCACCAACAACGGCATGTCCCCCGAGGATGCGGCCAAGAAGTGGGTCGAGGCCAACCCGACCGTCTGGGCCTCCTGGATCCCCAAGTAATCGATCGGCAGGCTCCATCATGTCCGGTGCGGGGAATGCCGGGTTTACCCCGGCGGTGGATCCCTACTACGGTTTCCCCGTTCGGAACGGTCAGGGCTTGGCCGCCGCCCACCTCAGCTGGGGAAGCGAGAAGCCGCTCTGTTCAGGGAGCGGAGGAATCATGAGAAAACAACTCGCCGGAGCCGTCGCGGCACTCCTCCTTCTCACCGCGTGCAGCGGTGAGAAGGAGAAGACAGCACCGACCGGTGGCACCGTGAAGATCGCCGTCAACGACTGGGCCGGCTACAAGGCCAGCGCCGCGGTCCTCAGCCAGCTCCTGGAAAAAGAGCTCGGCTACAAGGTGCAGAGGGTGGAGCTCAACGAGCCCCAGTCCTGGCAGGGACTGGAAAAGGGCACGGTGGACGTCATCGTGGAGAACTGGGGCCACGAGACGGAGAAGAAGAACTACATCGAGGAGAAGAAGGTCGCGGTCTCCGCCGGCCGGAACGGGAACAAGGGCGTCATCGGCTGGTACGTCCCCCAGTGGATGGCCGACCAGTACCCGGACATCACCGACTGGCGGCAGCTCAACAAGTACGCCCACCTGTTCAAGACCGAGAAGTCGGGAAACTTCGGCCAGCTCCTTGACGGAGACCCCTCCTACGTCACCAACGACGAGGCGCTGATCCGCAACCTTCACCTCAACTACAAGGTCGTCTACGCGGGCAGCGAGAAGTCCCTGATCACGGCGGCCAGGCTGGCCACCGAGCGGCGCACCCCGCTGCTGATGTACTTCTACGAACCGCAGTGGCTGTTCACCCAGGTCAAGCTGGCGAAGATCAACCTTCCGCCCTACGCGATCGGCTGCGACACCAAGACGAGGAAGATCGCGTGCGACTATCCTCCCTACCTGCTCGACAAGATCGTGAGCAAGAAGTTCGCCGACGCCGGGGGCAAGGCCTACGAGCTGGTGCGTAACTTCTCGTGGACCAACGACCAGCAGAACGCGGTGGCCAACGACATCGTCAACAACAAGATGAGCGCCGACGCCGCCGCCAAGAAGTGGATCGACGCGAACAAGATCGTCTGGAAGGACTGGGTGCCCCGCTGACGTACGGCGCCGCCCGCGGGCCGATGCCTCGCGGGCGGCCGCCTCTGCGGCGCGAGCCGTACGGGCCCAGAACGCCGTACGGAACCAAGAAGGCCGTACGGGAGCAGAACGCCGTACGAGAGTAGGACCTAGACCGACATGCCGTAGGCCGAGCGGACGCGAAGGACGTGCTCCACCAGCGTGATGAGCGTGCCCTTGACGGAGTCGCGGTTGCGGGCGTCGGTGCGCACGATGGGGACGTGCGGGGCGAGCGCCAGGGCCTCCCGCACCTCCTCCTCCGAGTGCAGGAACTGCCCGTCCCAGCCGTTGACCCCGACCACGAAGGGAAGCTTGGCCTCCTCGAAGTAGTCGATCGCCGGGAAGCCGTCGGCCAGCCGCCGGGTGTCGATCAGGACCACCGCGCCGATCGCGCCACGGACCAGGTCGTCCCACATGAACCAGAACCGGTGCTGGCCGGGGGTGCCGAACAGATACAGGATCAGGTCCTTGTCCAGCGAGAGGCGGCCGAAGTCCATCGCGACGGTGGTCGTCGCCTTGTTCGGGGTGAGACCGAGGTCGTCGATGCCGGCGCTGGCATCGGTCATCACCGCCTCCGTGGTCAGCGGCAGAATCTCCGACACGGCGCCCACGAACGTGGTCTTGCCGACGCCGAACCCGCCCGCGACGACGATCTTCGTCGACGACAGGCCACCATGGTTAGAGCCTGCGAAGTCCACTGAGAACCCTTTCGAGCATGTTGAGATCCGGTTGTCCCTGGTCCAGACGTGGCTGGTGGAGACGGACGAGGCCCTCGTCGGCCATATCCGCCACCAGGACGCGGGCCACACCGAGCGGGACCCTCAGCAGGGCCGAGATCTCGGCGACCGATCGGAACGAACGGCACAACCTGATGATGGCATCCTGCTCAGGGGTGAGCAGGGCCAGTTCCTCGTCCATGATGAACGAGGAGGAGACCAGCGTCTCCAGCGCCATGTGATAGCTCGGCTCGGCTCGGCCGCCGGTGACCGCGTATGGACGGAACAGGGGCTCCTCGTCCCCGGTTCCGTCAATGCCGAGCATGACCCTCTCCCGTGAAGAGCGCGGTCATTATCGGCCCCGGGAAGCCTGTAGCTCGGCCCGGAGGGCCGGGGTGAGCGCCTGGCCCGCCCGATCGACGAGCAAGGTCATCTGGTAGGCCACCAGTCCCATGTCGCACTCGGGAGAGGCGAGTACGGCGAGCACCGAGCCGTCGCTGACCGCCATGACCAGCAGCAGGCCCCGTTCCATCTCGACCACGGTCTGGGTGACGGCCCCGCCCTCGAACACGCGGGACGCGCCCACGGTCAGGCTGAGCAGGCCGGCCGAGACGGCGGCGAGCTGGTCGGCGCGGTCCTCCGGGAACCCGTCCGAACTGGCGATCCGCAGCCCGTCGGCCGAGACGCACACCGCGTGCGCGACACCGGGGGTGCCGCGGACGAACTCGGTGATCAGCCAGTCGAACCTACGTGCCTCATGGCTCAGGGTCGTCACGAGCCCTCCTCCTTGTCCGCCATGTTCCTGGCGGTGTCCTCGTGTAGTTCGGCGCGGCCGCGTCGCACTCCCTGCTGGAAGCTGGACAGGCGGTTGCGCACTCGTTCGGGTGAGATGGGCGGCATCGGGGTGGACGGCACGCTGGCCGCGGCACCTGGCACCAGGTTGGCCTTGGGGGTCCGCTTGGGCAGGCCCGCCGAGGTGATTCCGCCGAGGCTGGGGTCGCTCGCGGCCTGGGCCGCCCGCCATCCGGCGTCGGCCGGGGTCTGCCAGCCGTCCGGCCCGTGAACCGGAACCGGCTCCATGACCGGCGGGAGGGCCGGTTCGTGACCCGTCTCGCGAACCGGCATGTCGGCCGGGGGCACGGGCTGGTCAAACGACGCGGACTGCTCGAACGGCTCGGGCGCCGGGAAGTCCTCCGGGTGCCCGGGTTCCCCGGTGCCGGCTTCGGCGGCTCCACGCTCACCCATGTCGTCCACCCGGCGGAACCAGGCCGACTCGATGGAGGCGAAGATCGGCAGGAACTCCTCCTGCTCGGATTCGAGCGGGGAGAAGTCCACGCTCGGCATCGGCGCGGCCACCGGCTCCTCGCGCGAGGTCTGGCCCCATGCGGAGAATTCGCCGGTGTGGACGGCCCCGTTGGCTCCGTTGCCGTTCGCTCCCGGAACCTGACGCTTGGGCAGGGGGAACTCGCCGTTCGCCTGCGGCGCGCCGGTGAAGGCGTCGGGCACCGGTCCCTGCTGGACAGGGATCGAGCGGTCGCCCGGCAACGACGTGGAACCGAACGAGGAGACCGGCGGGACGGAGGTCTGCCCGAAGGAGGCCTGCGGGGCCGACGGCTCGGCGCCCCACGAAGGAGTGCGGCCGGCCGGCTGGGCCGCCTCGACGATGAGCTCCGGCGGGAAGAGGACCATGGCGACCAGACCGCCGCCCTCCTGCGGGCGGAGCTGGACGCGGACGCCGTGGCGCAGGGCCAGGCGGCCGACCACGAACAGGCCCATCCGCCGGGACACCGAGACGTCCACGACGGGCGGTTCGGCCAGGCGCCGGTTGGTCTCCACCAGCTCGTCGGTGGTCATGCCGATACCGGCGTCGCTGACCGCCAGCAGCGCGCCGCCGCCTTCGATCATGCTGCTGGAGACCACGACCTGGCTGGCCCGGGGAGAGAACTGGATGGCGTTCTCCACCAGCTCGGCGACCAGGTGGACGATGTCGTTGGTGGCGCTTCCCGCGACCGAGATCGTGCGGTGCACCTTGACCTGGACCCGCTCGTAGTCCTCGACCTCGGACAGCGAGGCCCGCACGATGTCGACGAGCTTGGCGGGCTGGTTACGCCTGCGGGCCGGTTCGTGGCCGGCGAGAACCAGGAGGTTCTCGGAGTTGCGGCGCATGCGGGTGGCGAGGTGGTCGAGCCTGAACAGGTCCGCCAGGCGGCCGCCGTCCTCCTCGCCCTTCTCCAGGCCGTCGATCAGCGAGATCTGCCGCTCCACGAGGGTCTGGGTACGGCGCGACAGGTTGACGAACATCGCGCTGATGTTGGAGCGGAGCTCGGATTCCTCGGCGGCCAGCCGTACGGCCTGCCGGTGGACCTCGTCGAAGGCCTTGGCGACTTCCCCGATCTCGTCCTTGGTGTCGACGGAGATGGGGGCGACGTCGGGTGCCTGCGTGTCCCCGGAGACCCGGAGGTTGCGCACGACCTCGGGAAGCCGGAAACCGGCGACGTCGAGCGCCTCGGCACGCAGGCGGCGCAGCGGCAGGACCATCGAACGGGCGATGAGGACGGTGAGGCCGAGGACCAGGAGCAGCAGGGCCAGGATGAGCCCGGAAGCGATGATCGCGTTGCGCTGCTCGGTGTCCTCCAGCTCCCGGGCACGGGTGATCACGTCACCGGCGACCTTGTTCTCGACCTTCTTCATGCGGTCGAGGACCGCGCTGTTGTCCGAGAACCACTGCTTGACCGCCTCGAAGTCGGACAGCAGGCGGCCGTGGTTGTGCGGGTCGCCGGCGAGCACGATCGCCCTGGACTTGGTCAGCTCGGCGCGGTGCACCTTCTCGTCGATCATGGCGTTGACGAGGAGCTGGGCGTTGCCCGGGGTCGTCTCGACGCCGAAGTCCGCCTTGTACTCCTCCATGCGCGAGCGGGAGACGATGAACTTCTCGATCTCCTGGGGGTTGATCATCGTGGGCGCGTAGTAGCCGGCCAGCAGGCGGGCGCGCTGCTTGGAGACCTCTTCCTTGGCGCTCGCCAGCGCGCTGAGCGCGCGCGTGTTGCCGACGATCTCCGAGTCATCGCTGACCAGCGTGAGCTCCTCGTGGAGCCGGAGCAGCGGGGAAATCATGAAACTGTATCGTTCCACCCGGTTCGTTCCGGGCATCTGGCGCAGTTCCTTCAGGCCCGCGAGCTGGTAGCTCACGTTCTTTGCCGCTTCGGCCGCTCGGGGACCGTAGGAGTCGTCGATCGCGCGCAGGTCGGCCAGGACCTGCTTGATCAGCGTGTCGACCGTGCTCTTCTGCGCTTCGGCGCTGTCCTTCAGCCCTTTGTTCGAGGGCTGGAAGGAGGCCCAGGCGCCCCGGTCACGTTCCAGGCCGAGAGCCTGGGCGAGCTCGCGCAGCCTGCCGGAGTATTCGGCCGCCGCCGCGGTCCGCTGGTAGCCGGACACGCTGTCGACGGAGGCGACCACACGCGTTCCCGCGAGCGCGACGCCCACCACGGTCGGGACCAGAATCAGGGCCGTGAGACGCGATCGCACGCGCCAGTTCCGCAGACCGAATCGAGCGGCAGGCCGCTTGCCGCGGTCGCCCGCCGAAGCACTCCCGCTCTCGGTAGTCGCCGTCGTCACGCTCTTGCTACCCCTCACCATCACGACACAGATGGCCAACATCAGACCACAAGGTCACGGGACGCAATCGACATAACCGACAAATCGGACGTAATTGTTACGAATGTGACAGTAGACGGATGGCCTACGGTTATCGCAAGGCGGCAAGCACCTGGTCCCGCACTTGTGCCTGCTGAGCCTCGTCGGTCAGCGGACGTCCAGCCCTGTCAACGACATAGAAGACGTCCACCGCCTCCGCGCCGAGAGTCTCCACACGCGCAGCGCGCACGTCAAGACCGCAATCCCCAAAAGCCCTACCAATTCGCCACAATAACCCCGGACGGTCGTGCGCGCGCACCTCCACGACGGTCGCCGTGTTGGACGCGTCGTCCACGAGCGTCACCCGCGGCGGCGCCACCGGCACCCGGGCCGGGCGCATCGACTGGGCCCTTCGCGCCAGCCGCTGCTCGATGTCGAGCCGACCGGCCAGAACCAGCCGCAGGTCGGCCTCCAGTGTCGCCGGGTCGGGCGGCGAGCCGTACTCGGGGACGACCGAGAATTCGATCACGGCGGTGGAGCCCGCCGAGGCCGCGGAGGCGGCACGGACCACCATCCGATGCGCGGCGAGCACTCCGGCCGCACGCCAGAGCAGCCCCATCCGGTCCGGCGCCACCACGGTGACCGCTCCCCCGTTGACCCGTACGGCACCGCCACCGTGCCGGGCCAGCGACGCCTGCTCCACCGAGAGCGAGGGCGCGGGCGGCGGCGGGGTGCCGGACAGCACCGAGCGGACCCGGCGGACGAGGTCGGCGACCAGGGACGCCTTCCAGGAGTTCCACGCGGCGGGTCCGGTGGCATGGCCGTCGGCCACGGCGAGGGCGGCCAGCAGTTCGAGCACTTCACGCGAGCCGACGGCCTCCGCCACCCGGGAGATCGTCACCGGGTCGTCGAGGTCGCGGCGGGTCGCCGTCTCGGGCAGCAGCAGGTGGTGACGGACCACGGTCTCCAGGACGTCCACGTCCGCGGGCGGCAGGCCTATCCGGGTGCCGATGTCGCGGGCCACGACCGCGCCGGTGGCCGAGTGGTCGCCGGGATATCCCTTGCCGATGTCGTGCAGGAGGGCGGAGATGAGCAGCAGGTCGGGCCGTGACACCTCCCGGGTGAAGGAGGCGGCTCCCGCCGCGGCCTCGATCAGGTGCCTGTCCACGGTGTAGCGATGCACCGGGTTGCGTTGCGGGCGGTGCCGCACGCGCTCCCAGTCGGGCAGCAGCTGGACCAGCACGCCGGCCTGGTCCAGTTCCTCCCAGACCGGCACCGCCGCGCGCCCGGCGCCGAGCAGGGCGACCAGCGCGTCCCGCGCCTCGTCCGGCCAGGGAACCGGAAGCGGCGCGGACTGGGTGGCCAGCGTGTTCACCGTGGCCGGCGCGAGCGGCAGCCCGGCCTCGGCGGCGGCCGCGGCGGCGCGGAGCACGAGCACGGGATCCCGGCGCGGGTTCGCCCCGCGGGCGAGCACGACCTCACCCGCGTGTTCGACGACGCCGTCGGCGATCGGGCGGCGTCCCCTGGGGGTGGGGCCCGACAGCAGCCGGTCAACGGTGCGCCAGGTGGCGTCGAACGCGTGCGCGATCGTCCGGCCCGCCTCGGCGAGCCTGCGCATCAGCGCCTCGGCGTCGAGCAGGCCCAGCGCTCCGGCGACCGCGTCCTGTTCCTGGAGCACCAGCCGGTCGGCGCCCCGGGCGGTCACCAGGTGCAGGCCGTGCCGGACGTCGAGCAGAAGCTCGTGGGCCTCGCGGACCCGGGGACCCGGAGCCGAGGCGACCCAGGCGGCGGCCACGGCCTGCATCGCCTGCACATCGCGGATTCCGCCGCGCGCGTCCTTGATATCGGGTTCGAGCAAGAACGCCAGCTCGCCACTCGCCTCGGCCCGCTTGTCCGTGGCCTCCCGCAACTCACCCAGGCGGCGCCTGGAGTCGGCGCGCCACTCGGCGAGCACGACCTCCCGCGCGGCCCGCGTCAGCTCGGGGTCTCCCGCCACGTGGCGGGCCTGGATCAGCCCGAGCACCGCCTTGAGGTCCTCCCGGGCGACCGTGGCGGCCTCCTCGACGGTCCGCACCGAGTGGTCGAGGCCGACGCCGGAGTCCCAGATCGGATACCAGATGCGGTCGGCGATGCGGGCCACGTCGTCACGGCCGTCGTGGAGCAGGACCAGATCCAGGTCACTGCCCGGGGCGAGCTCCGAGCGGCCCAGGCTTCCCACCGCGACGAGCGCGACACCGCTGAGGGCGCCGCGCTCGTCGGCGCTCCTCGAGTCGCCGTTCTTCCCGATGCGCCCGTACGGCGTGCCGCAGGCGGTCCTGACCAGGTCCGTCAGCCAGCGGTCGACGTCCGCGGCCCGCTCCCTGCGGGCCGCGGCGTACGAGCGAGCGTCGCCTCTCACCGGCTCAGAGCGCCTCAGGTCCGCGTTCCCCGGTGCGGACCCGGACGACCGTGTCCACCGGAACGGACCAGACCTTGCCGTCGCCGATCTTGCCGGTCTGCGCGGCCTTGACGATGACGTCGATGACGTCTTCGGCGTCGTCCTCCTCGGCGAGCACCTCAAGGCGGACCTTGGGCACCAGGTCCACCTGGTACTCGGCCCCCCGGTAGACCTCGGTGTGACCGCGCTGGCGGCCGTACCCGCTGGCCTCGCTGACCGTCATGCCCTTGATCCCGAACTGTTCCAGGGCCGCCTTCACATCGTCGAGCTTGAAGGGCTTGATGACAGCGGTGATAAGTCTCATGCGTCCACCTTCTTAGGCGCCGGGACGACGGCGGGGCCGTTGGGGGAGGCCACTCCGGAGGAGTGGACGGTGCCGAGGTCGTAACCGGTCTCGGCGTGGGAGGTGATGTCGATGCCGGCGATCTCTTCCTCGGCACCGATCCGGAAGCCCATCACCTTGTCGATTATCTTCGCGATGACCCAGGTGACGATGAAGGAGTAGCCGCCGATCACGACCGGGCCCAGAACCTGCAGGCCCAGCTGGATGACGCCGCCGCCGTAGAACAGGCCCTCGTGCTGCTGCTCCAGGAAGGGGTAGGCGGCGAGGAAGCCGAGGGAGACCGCGCCGATCACGCCGCCGACCAGGTGCACGCCCACCACGTCGAGCGAGTCGTCGTAGCCGAGCTTGTACTTCAGGCCCACGGCGTAGGCGCAGACCGCACCGGCGAGGACACCGATGAGCATGGCGGCCCAGGGGTCCACGAAACCGCAGGCCGGGGTGATGGCGACCAGACCCGCGACGGCGCCGGAGGCGACGCCGAGGCTGCTGGCGTGGCCGTCGCGGATCTTCTCGACCACGAGCCAGGCACCGGCGGCGACCGCGGCGGCGATCTGGGTGTTCATGAAGGCGAGGCCGGCGGTTCCGTCCACGGCGAGCTCGGAGCCCGCGTTGAAGCCGAACCAGCCGAACCAGAGCAGGCCCGCGCCGAGCAGGACCAGGGTCAGGTTGTGCGGTCGCATCGGGTCCTTGCGCCACCCGGCGCGCTTGCCGATCACGAGCGCGAGGGCGAGGGCCGCCGCTCCCGCGTTGATGTGGACCACGGTGCCGCCGGCGAAGTCCTCGATGCCGAGGTTGAACAGCCAGCCGTTGCCCCAGACCCAGTGGGCGACGGGGAAGTAGACGACGGTCGCCCAGACGAAGGTGAACAGCACCCAGGCGCCGAACTTCGCCCGGTCGGCGATGGCACCGCTGATCAGCGCGACGGTGATGATCGCGAAGGTCAGCTGGAATGCCGAGAACACCAGGCTCGGCATGCCGGTGCCGTCGTCCTTGGTGGCCGTCTCCACCAGACTCTGCAACCCGAGGGCGCCGAAGCCGCCGACGAACTTGTTGACGAGATCGCTGCCGTTGTCGGTGAAGGCCAGGGAGTGTCCGTAGAGAACCCACGCGACGGTGACGGTGATGATGCTGACGAACGACATCATCATCATGTTCAGAACGCTCTTGGCCCTGGTCATGCCCCCATAGAAGAACGCGAGCCCCGGAGTCATCAGCAATACCAGCGCGGTGGCTGTGATCATCCAGGCAGTGGTGCCGCTATCGATCTTCATTCGACGCGACCCTCCTTACAAATGGCGTATGGCCGGTTTCACTGTCGCAGTGATCGCTTCCTGGGCTCCGTTGACCGGCCGCGCACTGACGTTTGCGCCAAAGCGTGTTCTTCTGCCGTTTCAGGTCGCGACCCAGCGTGTTTCACGTCTGTGAAACTCGTCCACATGGTGTTTCGGGGAAGTTTCGGACAGGGATCTTCTTGACCTGGAGATGACCGTAACCGGCCTCAGGTACGCCTCATCCAAAGACACGAGGGGATTCGATGACGCGCCTCAGCCCTCATGCGCGTCATCCTCGACATCGGCAGGCTCGACACCATGGGGTCTCCCCCGCTTCACTCCAGGACCTCCCCGCCTCGTTCCGGTCGGCGCGGCACAGGCGGCCGAAAACCAGGCCTGACCGAAATACCCGGCGTCCGCACCGGACGCCGCCAAGCCGGCCGGCATCCTCCAGGCGCCCGGCCACACCAGGCTGCGGCGTTCCGGGCCTGCGGCTTCGCTCCGCATGGACACGCGCTTAGCAATAGTGCAAACTGCCATAAGGAAATCAGTATTACGGCGAGGTGAGTGATGGCACGGCGACGGACCGACCGCGACCTGGTAGGGCTCACCGTGCTCGCGCTGCTCTTCGTACGGCCCAGCCACCCCTACGAGTTGCACCGGCTCATCGTCGATACGCACAAGGACTACGTCACGGGCCTGCCCCGCAGCCTCTATCACGCGGTGGACCGGCTGGCGGAGGAAGAGCTGATCAGCCCTGTGGAGACGACACGGGAGGGTCGCCGGCCCGAGCGCACGGTGTACGAGATCACGGAAGAGGGCAGGGCGGAGCTCAGGAGCCGTCTCCGGCGCCTCCTGGAGGAGCCCGGCCCCGACACCCGCGCCTTCCTGGCGGCGATCTCCCTCATGGGCTGCCTGCCACCCGAGGAGGTCGATCGGTGCCTGCGAACGCGGGCCGCCACCCTGCGGGGCATGGTCGTGGCCTACGACGCTCACATCAGCGAGCTCGCGGCCACCGGCCTGCCCCCGATCCTCACGCTCGAAGCGGAGTGCGACCGCGCCCTCCGGGCAGCGGAGCTCGACTGGGTGCGCGGGGTCATCACGCGTCTCCAGTCGGGCGAACTCGGATGGCCCGCCTCTCTCAGAACCGGCCTCCTGGCCGGGTTGCTGGGCGAGGAGCCGCCACACGAGTGAGAAAGGCCGCCGGCCGGGTGCGCCAACACCCGGCCGGCGGATGCACCCGAACCGGATCCGCGAAGCGGCCGTCCAGGGCTGGCGATCTCCAAGGATAGGCGCCTCGCGGACCGGACCGGCGCCCGCACGGGCCCAATCCGAAGGAGATCCCATGACTGGACGGACTGCCGGGAACTCGACGAAGAGATCCCTCCTCTACGAGGTCACCGGCGTGATCGAGGCGCCCGTCGACCAGGTCGCGGAACTGCTGCTCACGGTACGGCCCGGCCCGATCGGCCCGCGCAACCTGTGGCTGCTGGACGGCTCGCACCAGGCCGTCCTGTCCGGCGGCCCGGAACGGTTCACGGCGCACTTCGGGGCTCACACGATGACCGTCGAGAGAGGCGGGGACTTCGTCGCGATGCAGGGCGGCTGGTGGTACCGGGGCGAATACTTCGTCACGCCCCACCCTCAGGGAACCCGGCTCGTCCACCGCGTCCTCAACGTGGCGCAGCGGGGCCGATGGAGCGTGCCGCTCGCCAACCGGTTCTTCATCGGGTTCGGGGCGAAGCTCCGGAAGAACATCCACGACCTCCTCGGCAGGATCGGCGACCAGCTCGGGTGCGCCGCCCGCCTGGAGTGAACCGCCGAACGCGGGTGAGGGCCGATCCGGTACGGCTCGCGCGAGCCGTACCGGATCGTCGGCCTGTCAGGCCGCCGTGGCCATCTTGCGGAGACGGGCCAGGGCGTCGCGCTCGATACGGCGGGCGCGGTCGCGGCCGATGCCGTAACGCTCGCCGACCTCGGTCAACGTGTGCTCGCGGCCGTCCATCAGGCCGTAACGCCAGCGGAGCATCTCGCGGGTTTGGCCCTCCAGGCCGGTCAGCCACTGCTCCAGGCGCTCGCGTTCCAGGATGTCCAGGGCCTGCTGCTCGGGGTCCGCCCACGTCTCGTCAGCGATCATGTCGCCGAGCTCGGTCTCGTCCTCGTCGCCGACGCCGAGCTGAAGGGAGACCGGGTCGGAGGCCCAGCGGCGGAGCTCGCGGACCCGCTCGATCGGCATCTCCAGCACCTCAGCCAGGTCGGCGTCCGTCGGCTCCTGGTCGAACTCGGCCAGCATGTCGCGCCGGACCCGCATCAGCCGGGTCATCTGCTCACCCGCGTGGGTCGGCAGCCGGACCGGCCGGGCCTGCTCGTGGATCGCGCGGCCCACGGACTGGCGGATCCACCAGGTGGCATATGTGGAGAACTTGTAGCCGCGCCGGTAGTCGAATTTCTCGACCGCCCGAACCAGGCCCAGATTTCCCTCCTGGACCAGATCGATCAACGGCATTCCGCGCCCGGAATATTTGCGCGCGACCGCCACCACAAGACGTAGATTGGCCTGGATGAATTCGTCTTTGGCCCGCTGTCCTGAAATAGCCAGCCGTTCAAGCTCCTCATCGGCGGCATCCCCGATCCGCGGCTCCGCCAGGCCGCTGTCCAGCAACTGTTCCGCGAAGAGACCCGCCTCGATCCGCTTGGCGAGCTCGACTTCCTCCTCCGCGGTGAGAAGGGGAACCCGTCCGATTTCAGCCAAATAGGTCCCTAGCAGGTCCCGGTCCGAGACATGCTGGTCCTGCGCCCGATTCCCCGTCGGCCTTGCCATCCGATGGCACCTCGCTCCGCCTGCTTATGACACGCCCGCACGCTCGTTCAAAGCCCCGCGCGAACTGACATGTCGCTTGCCTTATCAACGCTCGGACCAGAGCAAAGATTCCCTAAAGAAGTACGCCCGGAGAACGGTTTTAATTTCCTCCTTAAGGAGGATGCCTTCGCGCATGGCGTTCACAACGGTTGCGGCTTCCCGGCCGCGGGGGCCTCAAACCAGACGGTGCCGGCCTCCCGCTCCGGGGGCGCCGCTCACGCGTTCTCTCCCCGGGCCTGAGCGATCGCCTCGTTCAGCATCGCCCCCACGTCACCGAGGACGTGCCGGCCCCCGTCGACCACCCGGCGGCCGCCCGACACCACCGAGTGCACGTCGGCGGCCGTCGCGGCGAAGATGACCATCTCCGGCACGCTGCCCGGGGACGCACCCGCCGTACGGACCGAGTCCAGGCGCACCGACACCAGATCGGCCCACGCGCCCGGCACGAGCGTGCCCGCGTCGGGAAAGCCCAGGGAGGCATGCCCGACGGCGGTCGCGGCCTGGAGCAGTTCGGCGGCGGTCCAGTGCCCGCGCCGCTCGGTGACCAGCCGCTCGTCCAGCTCGACCGCACGGGCCTCCTCGAACAGGTCGATGACCGCGTGGCTGTCGGAGCCGAGCGTGAGCGGCGAACCCGCGTCGAACAGCGTTCTCGCCGGGCCGATGCCGTCGGCCAGGTCGCGTTCGGTCGTCGGGCACATGCAGATATAGGTGCTGGACTGGCTGAGAAGCGCGATGTCCACATCGGACACGTGTGTGGCGTGCACGGCGGTGGAGCGGGGACCGAGCACATCGTGCTCGGCCAGAACCTGAGCCGGGCTGGCGGCGTACACCTCCACGCAGGCGGCGTTCTCCGCACGCTGCTCGGACAGGTGGACATGCATCGGGACCGCGTGGTGGTGGGAGAACTTGCTGATCACCGGCATCTGCTCGGCGCGGATCGCGCGAACCGAGTGGATCGCCGCGCCGACCTCCACGTCGTCCACTCCCCGGTAGGCCTCCAGGAGAGCCTCGGCCCGGACGGCCCACCCCTCGGCGTCGCCGTCGCCGAACCGCAGCTGGGTCCCGGTCAGCGGGACACCGAACCCGCCGGTCAGGTAGCAGGTGTCCAGCAGCGCGATGCGCAGGCCCGCGTCCCGCGCGGCCTGGACGAGCGCGTGACCCATGGCGTTCGGGTCGTCGTACGGCTTGCCGCCCGGATTGTGGTGAAGGTAGTGGAACTCCCCCACGCAGGTGATCCCCGCCATCGCCATCTCGGCGAACGTGGCCCTGGCCAGCCTGAGGTAGGAGTCGGGGTTCAGCGTCCCGGCCACGCCGTACATCTGCTCGCGCCAGGTCCAGAAGCTGCCCTTCTCCCGCTCCGTCGCCCCGCGCAGGGCGCGGTGGAAGGCGTGGGAGTGAGTGTTGGCCATGCCGGGGATGGTCAGCCCGCCGAGCCGGACGGCCCCGGCGGGAGGCTCGGCCATCCCCGGGGTGATCTCGGCGATCTTGGACCCCTCGATCCTGACGAGCACTCCGTCGACGACCTCACCGGGTGGCAGCCAGGCCAGCTCGCACCAGTAGTTCAGCTCCGGCACAGCTCCTCCAAGGCGGTGGCGAGGGCGACGTTCCCGTGTGGCGGCCACGTCTCTCGGCGTGCTCGCCCGGAAATGTGAGATGCCCGCCAGACCACGGCCGGACACCGTCGCACCGGTCACTTCCGAGGTGGACGACAGCACCCCACGCCTCGTCGAATACCCCTTCTCCGCCAAATCTAGCGAGGGGGCCGCCGGATTTACCCGGCCGGGAACGCGCTCAGCCGGCCGGTCCGGCCGCCGGGCGGACGGTGATCTCGGTGACGTGCGCGTCGGGAGAGGCCTCCACGGCGGCCAGCACCGCGCGGGCCACCGAGTCCGGGGCCAGATATTTCTCCGGCTCGTAGGCCCCGCTCTCCTGGGCTCGCACCCCGCGCTGCATGTCGGTGTTCACCCGCCCCGGGTAGATCGTGGTCACCCGGAGGGCGGGCTCCTCCAGCCGGAGCCCGTCGGCGAAGGCGCGCAACGCGAACTTGCTGGCCGCGTAGGAAGCCCAGCCGGGGTTGACCCGCTGCCCCGCCCCCGAGTTGATCAGCACGACGTGCCCCTCGGCCGCGCGCAGCGCGGGCAGCAGCAGCCGAGTCAGCTCGGCCACCGCGATCACGTTGATCTCCAGCGTACGCCGCCAGACCTCGGCGGGAGTCTCCCCGATCCGTCCCAGGGACACCACGCCCGCGCTGTGCACCAGCACGTCGAGCCGGTCGATCCCGGCGACGTCGGCCTCGGTGACGGCGGTGAGCTCCACCGGCCAGGGACGCGCGCCCGGCAGCCCGGCGCCCACCTTGGCCAGCGCCTCCTCATCCCGGCCGCCGAGCAACAGGTCGTGGGCCGGCGCCAGGGCGCGCGCGATCGCGGCTCCGACTCCCCGGGAGGCTCCGGTGATCAGCGCGGTCGGTCGTACGGACATGCGAGACACCCTACTCCGGTCCGTTCCGGAGCCAGGGCCGTCCCTGACTCCGGTCCATCTCGGGCTCTGGGTTCACTCCGGCCGGAACGTCGCGGGCCCGGGGCGCTCCAGGGTCAGGGCGTAGACGTTGTGCGGGTAGCGATAGTCGGCCGGGCGGACCCTGACCTCCTCGGCGTTGGCCTCCAGGATCTCGCACCGGTACCACTCGCCGTCCTCCAGGAACTCCCAGCGGCGCATCAGCAACTCCAGCCCGGACCGGTGGACCTCCTCGAAGGCGTCCTCCTCCGAGCGCGGCTCCCCGAGCGGGTAGCCGAACACGGTCAGCGGCTCCCACCCGCCGTCCACCGGCCGGAGGAAGCCCAGCAACGCACCGTCGTCTTCACGTCTGATCTCTCGCATGGTTGACACCATATACAAATTTGAATACAAACTTGAATATGTCTTCCACTCGCGCCCTGCTCCTCGGCGTGCTGCTCGACGGCCCGCTGCACGGCTACGAGGTACGGCGCCGCCTCGAACTCATGGGCACCCACCACTGGGCCAACGTGGCCTACGGCTCGATCTACCACGGGCTGGGCAAGATGGCCGACGAGGGCCTGCTGGAGCGACTGGAAGAAGGCAAGGGCGGCAAGACCCTCTACTCGATCACCGAGACCGGCCGGCAGGAATTCATGCACAACCTGCTCAACCACTGGTGGGAGATCAAGCCGATCGTGGACCCGTTCCAGGTGGCGATCACCTTCATGGACCGGCTGACACCCGCCGAGCTGAACACGGCGATAGAGGCCAGAGCCGCCCAGCTCCAGTTCGCCATCGGGATGACCGAACGCGCGATCGGCGGCAAGGCGGCCTACGGCGCCCCCCGGCACATCGACGAATGCCTGCGGCTCAACATGCTCCAGCTCCAGGCCCAGCTGACCTGGCTCGGCGACGCCGCCGAGAAGATCAAAAACGGCGATCTCCCCTGAAAACCGGTTGAGTCTCCCCCTAGAGGAACGTTCACTCTCTCCTTCGGAGCACCCCCTCCTTCGGAGCGCCCCCGAACCCTCCGACCCCCGAAACGGAGAATCATGATCATCGAAGCGCACGGCCTGCGCAAGACCTTCACCGCCAAACGCGGGCGAGGCAAAACAGAGCAGGTCGAGGCCGTCCGAGGCATCGACCTGTCCGTCGCCGAAGGCGAGATCTTCGCCGCCCTCGGCCCGAACGGCGCGGGCAAGAGCACCACCGTTCGGATGCTCGCCACCTTCGTCGTCCCCACCGCCGGAACCGCCCGGGTGGCCGGGCACGACGTGGTGAAGGAGGCGGCCAAGGTCAGGGAGAAGATCGGCTACGTCAGCCAGGCCGGGGGCGTGGACGACAACGCCCCCGGCCGCGAGAGCCTGCTCCTGGCCGCGCGCCTCAACGGGCTGTCCCGCAAGCAGGCGGACGTCCGAGCCGGTGAACTGCTGGAGGCCTTCAGCCTGACCGAGATCGCCGACCGCCCGGTCAAGTCACTCTCCGGCGGCCAGCAGCGGCGGTTCGCGCTGGCCATCGGCCTGGTGAACCGGCCACCGCTGATCTTCCTGGACGAACCCACCACCGGTCTGGACCCGCAGAACCGCGCCAACCTGTGGGACGAGGTCCGCGCCCTGCGCGACCAGGGCACCAGCGTGCTGCTGACCACCCACTACCTGGACGAGGCCGACGCGCTGTGCGACCGGCTCGTCATCATCGACAACGGCCTGGTCGTCGCCGAGGGCACCCCCGAGGAGCTCAAGAAGGAGGTCGCCGGCGACGTGGTCACGCTCAGGCTCGACGACATGGATGCCGCACGCGGGCTCCTCGACGCCGAGCCGTACATCAAGGAGACCCAGACGGAGGGCGACGCGCTGCGCGCCTACCTCGACGACGGCGAGCACAACCTGCCCGCCCTGCTCCGCGCCCTGGAGGCGGGCGGCCTGCCCATCCGGTCCATCTCCCTTGACCGCGCCACGCTCGACGACGTCTTCCTGCGGCACACCGGCCGTTCCCTCCGCGACGCCGCCTGACCGGCCGCCCCCTTAAGGACACGCCATGATGTTTCGACACACCATGCTCTTCCTGGGCTACGAGCTCAGGAATCTCTTCCGCAACCCCTTCTGGCCGCTGTTCGGCATCCTCAACCCCGTCCTGTACCTGCTGCTGTTCGCCCCGCTGCTGACCGGCATCGCCCCCGGCGGCACGTCGGTCGACGCGCTGAGGCTTTTCACGCCCGGCGCGATGATGATGGTCGCCCTGTTCGGCTCGCTGTTCGCCGGCTTCTCCATGATCAACGAGACCCGCAACGGCGTGCTGGAGCGGATCGCGGTCAGCCAGGCGTGGCGGCCCGCGATCGTCCTCGGCCGGGTCGCCAAGGACATGATCGTTCTGGTCGTCCAGGCGCTGGCGGTCATCGGCGTGGCGGCACTGATGGGCCTGCGGATCGGCCTGCCCGAGCTGGGTCTCGTGCTGCTGCTCATGGCCGCGACCGGCCTGTTCGCCTCCACCCTCTCCTACGGCCTGGCGCTCGCGATCCGCGACGAGCAGGGCATGGGGCAGATCGTCCAGTTCTTCACCCTGCCCCTGATGCTGCTCGCCGGCATGATGGTGCCGATCGCCGAAGGGCCTGACTGGATCCAGACGGCGGCCAGGTTCGACCCGCTCTACTACGCGGTCGAAGCCGGCCGGTCCCTGTTCGCCGGGAACCTCTCCGACAGCACGATCCCGGTGGCCTTTGGGATCTTCCTCGGGCTCGGCGTGCTCACCTTGATCTGGTCGGTCCGCTCGCTGCGAAAGCTCGCGGGCTAGCCTTCCACCTGGTCAGTCGGTGAAGACCCCGGCCTGGTCGATCATCCGTTCATACTCCTCCAGCCGGGCCCGCGTCCGCAGCGGCGCCGCGTCCGCCATGGCCTCCACCAGCACCATGGCCAGGGCGAGCGGCGCCACGTGCAGGTCGCACACCGACCCCTCCCCGACCGGGGCGTCGAGGATCACATCGGCCTCGAACGGCACATCCCGCCTGTCGGTGATCACCGCGGTCCGCAGGCCCAGCTCACGAGCGCCCCTCAGGGCCTGTACGGCCTCGGCCGGATAACGGGGCAGGATCACCGCGACCAGCCAGTCCGCTCCCGCCCGGTGCGCGGCGTGCAGGCCGTCGGCCAGTTCGGAGCCTCCGTGGGTCAGCAGGCGGACGTCGGGGTGGATCCGGCGGGCGAAGTAGGCGAACGTGGTGGCCAGCCCGCTCGACACCCGCAGCCCGAGCACGGGCAGCGGCTCGCATCCGGCCAGCGCCGCGCCCAGTTCCGCGATGCTCGACGGGTCGGCCAGACCGGCCCGGACGTTCCGCAGGTTCTCGATCTCCGCGTCGATCGCGCTCTGCGGGCCGTTGGCTCGCGACGGGCTGCGCCCGCCCACGACGAACGGTCGCAGCGCCTGCCTGAGCTCGGGATATCCCGTGAAACCGAGCAACGCGGCGAACCTCGTCACCGACGGCTGGCTCACCCCCGCCCGGTCGGCCAGCTCCACACTGGACAGGAAGACGGCCTCGGCCAGGTGGTCGTCGAGGTAACGCGCGATCCGCCGCTGCACAGGCGACAGCCGCCGGCCCTCCAGAAGTCGATCGAGTCCGTCCCCCACGTCCCCTCCAACCGCTCGATCGTCCGCGGGCATTCCCGCTCCCGGCCCCGGTTTCGCTCACGGGCGGTGGCGGGCGAGACGGCGGCTCATCGGCGGGAAACCGGCCTGCGGACACGGGCGAACGGAGAAAAAGGCATCCCGGATGACACATCCGGGATGCCCTGTCTTTCAACTGCCGTTTCGGCCTTTGTCCTGACCCTCGTCCCGCACGGACTAGGCCGGAGACCGAACCCGGTGGGTGCCCGATGGGCACCCTTTCGCGAAGGAGAAGCTCCGCACAGGCCGGATGCCCGGTTTCCTGGATCGCCAACCGGTCAGCGAGATCGAAGTCCAAATTATCCGCTTATGCGCACCACAACTTTACGTATCCCTAGAGGAGAGGAAGCGCCTTCCCGGACGGGCGCGCCCGAACCGCGGCACGGGCTTGTCCCGGCGCCCGGCCGCCGCCCGAGGGGGAGAACCCTAGGTGGAGAGCAGGAACTGGGTGGCGGCGAGCTCACGGTAGAGGTCGTCGTCGGCGAGCAGCTCGCCGTGGGTGCCGACGGCCCGCACCCGGCCCGCCTCCATCACCACGATCCGGTCGGCGCCGGTCACCGTGGACAGGCGATGGGCGATCACCAGAACGGTCGTCTCCCTGGCCACTTCGGCGATCACCTCGCGAAGCCGCATCTCGTTGACCGCGTCGAGCTGGGAGGTGGCCTCGTCGAGCAGAAGCAGCCGGGGACGGCGCAGCAGGACGCGCGCGATGGCCACCCGCTGCCGCTCGCCGCCCGAGAGCATGACCCCGCGATGCCCCACCTTGGTCTCCATGCCCTCGGGGAGCCGGGCGACCAGATCCTCCAGCCGGGTCAGCGCGAGCACCCGCCGGATGTCGTCCTCACCCACGTTCGGCGCGGCGAAGACGAGGTTCTCCCTGAGCGAGCCGTCCAGCACCGGCGCGTCCTGCTCGACGTAGCCGAGACAGGCCCGGAGCTCGGCCAGCGGCCACTGCCTGATGTCGCGGCCGTCGACCCTGACCGTCCCGGCCTGTTGCTCGTAGAACCGTTCGAGCAGGGTGAAAACCGTGGACTTGCCCGCTCCCGAGGGGCCGACCAGGGCGGTCAGCCCTCCGGCCGGCACCTCGAAGGAGACGCCGTCGTGGACGATCGGCCGGTCGTCGCCATAGCTGAAGACCACGTCCTCGAAGCTCACTCCGGCGGGAGCGGTGCCGACTTCGTGGATCCCGCCTCCGGGCTCCTCGGCCGGGAGCTCCTCGACCTCCCTGATCCGCTTCACCGCGGCCAGGCCGTTCTGGATCTGGGTGAAGCCCTGGACCAGCTGGCCGATCGGGGCGACCAGGTAGAACAGATACAGCAGGAACGCGATCAGCGAGGACACCTCCAGCGCGCCCGAGGCGACCCGCGCCCCGCCCACACCCAGGACGGCCACGAAGGCGAGTTGCGCGGCGACCCATGCGGAGATGCCTGCGATTGAGGTCCACCAGGCGACCGCGACGCCCCGGTCACGCGCCTCGCGGGCCGAGTCGCCCACCGTGTCGATCTCGCGATCCTCGGCGCCGCTGGCCTTGACCGTGCGGAAAGCCTGCAGCACCCGGTCGAGCACCGCCCCCATCTCTCCCACCGCGACCTGGGCCTGGGTCGAGGCGTTCCGGATGCGCGGCATGACCAGCCCCAGGAGCGAGCCGACCAGGACCAGGACCGCCAGCGTGATGAGGAGCAGCAGCCCGTCCATGAGCGCCATCATCACTATGGCGCCCACGAGTATGAACACCGCGCCGACCGACTCGACGATGCCCTCGGTGAACACCGCCCGCAGCAGGGTGGTGTCCGACGTCACACGTGACAGCAGGTCTCCCGGCTTGAGCCGGTCCACCTCGGACACCCGCAGCCGCAGCATCCGGTCCACCAGCCTCTGGCGGGCGGAGAACACGATGCCCTCTCCCATGCGTTCCAGCACGTATCTGCCGACCGCGCCGATCGCCGCCCCCACGAGCACGGCGGCCGTCAGGCCGAGCACCGGCCCGGTCAGGGGACGCTGTGCGCCGAAGGCGTCGACGACCGTCTTCGCGAGGAGCGGCATCGCCAGACCGGCCAGCGAGCTGACGAAGCTGAGCAGCCCGCCGAGGAGCAAGGCTCTCCTGTGCGGGCGGATGTAGGCGGATAAGAGACGCCAAGAAGCGGCCTGAGGCAATTTTTTCTCCCCTGAACTGACATGACCGGCCACCGGGCTTCCTATCTACCGCGCATGCGCTCACCCCGAGCGCTTCGCCCGATTCCGTAGACCAAAGTCGATAGCGTCAACATAGGTTGACACAAAGAATATGTCAACCAAAGTTGACCTCAGGGACGATGGCCCCGCCCTCAGGGGTGCGAGCGGCCGACCGCTCCACCCGCGACCGCCGATCGGCTCGCCGTACGGCGGGACCTGGAGATCGTCGAGGTCGTGTCGCGGGGAGCCCTTCGCGGACCTTCGGCGTACGGCGGGCGGACGGCCCGGCGGCCTGTCCCCGAAGTCGAGCAGCGGTCGAGCATGGGTCGTGGTTCGCCGGGTTGCGCGGAGACCTCGTGAGGTCTCAGGAAACCGGTGACGGGGTCAGCACCAGGCAGGCGTTGCTGCCACCGAAGCCGAAGGAGTTGGACAGGGCCGGGGCGACGGGGATGGCGCGGGGTTCGCCGTGGACGATGTCGACGAGGTCCGTGACGGGACCGCCGGTGAAGTTGGCGGTCGGGGGAACCACGCCCTCGCGGGCGGACAGCAGCGCGATGACCGCCTCCAGCGCGCCGGCACCGCCGACCAGGTGGCCGGTCACGCCCTTGGTGGACGTCACCGGAGGCGTGCGGCCGCCGAAGCAGTCGTGCAGGGCGATCGCCTCGGCACTGTCGTTGTGCGGGGTGGAGGTGCCGTGCGCGTTGACATGGCCGATGCCCTGGGGGGTGAGTCCCGCGTCGAGCAGGGCCGCGCGCATGCAGTCGGCCGCGACGGAGCCGTCCTTGAGCGGCGCCACGATGTGGGCGGCGTCGCAGTTCGCCGCGTAACCGCTGACCTCGCCGTAGACGCGGGCGCCTCGGGCCTCGGCGAGGTCGGCGCGCTCCAGGACGAGGAAGGCGGCGCCCTCCCCCATGACGAAGCCGTCCCGGTCCTCATCGAAGGGCCGGGACGCCTCCGCGGGCGAGCCCGTCCGCTCCGACAGCGCGCCGACACGCGCGAAGGCGTACATGGCGAGCGGGGAGAGCAGCGCGTCCAGGCCTCCGGCCACGGCAGAGCCGACCACGCCCGACCGGATCGCGCGCAGCGCCTCACCGATCGCCGTGGCCCCGCTGGCGCAGGCCGTGTTGAAGGTGAGGCAGGGACCGCGGTAGCCGTACCGGATGGCGATGCGCGCGGCCGTCGAGCTCGACATCAGCGTCGGCACGGCGTGGACGGGCACCTTCTCCCGGCCGAGCGTGTGCCCCACGATCAGGCTCTCCATGGTGGCGAACCCGCCGGCGCCCGTGCCCACGTAGACGCCGCAGCCCTCGGCGGGCAGGCCGCCCGCGTCGGTGACGGCGTCGACCGCCGCGGCGATGCCGATCTGGCAGGTGCGGTCGAGGGTCCTGAGCTCGCGTCCGGTGAAGTAGTCCAGCGGCTCGAACGGGGCCAGCGGGCAGCCGATCGAGACTGGCGTCTCCTCCTCGGCGAGGCCGGGGATCACGGCCGCGAGAGACTTGCCCGCCAGCACCGTGGCGAAGGCCTCCTCGACCGTGTTGCCCGCCGGGCTTTTCACGCCGAGCCCGGTGACGACGACGCGTGTCACCGGGCCGCCAGCGCGGCGTGCAGGACACCGGCCATGTCGGCCACGGTCCGCGCACCGGCGAAGTCGCTGGGTTCGAGCTGGACGCCCAGCTTCTCCTCGATGATGACGGCGATCTCCACCCATTCCAGGCTGTCGATCTGGTGATCCGCGATGGTGGCGCTGGGCTTCACATGATCGCGGGGCACGCAGAGCACCTCGGCGATCGCGGCCTGGACTACGGATATGGCTGAATCGAGGCTTGCCATTCGCCCACCTTTAAAAGGATCGGTCCGCTCGCGCTCCCAAGTCCCCGGACTATAGCCAAATAGCCACATATTCCGTCTATGCGCTATCGGGCAAAGTTCCCGAAATTTCCACTCATTTCGCGATGGTTCAAGGCCCGGGAAGTCCGACCAATCCGGGGGCGGTCCAGCGGCGAATAGGGGGCGCGGGGAATCCGGCCGGATCCTTCCTCCCCGGCACCCACAGGGACATCCACAGGCCGGTCACACCCGTGATCGGCGGCCGAAAGGACCGACTGACATGCAGCTCCGGATCAACCGGCGCGCTCTGATCGGCATAGGCGTCGCGGGGGCCTTGACCGCCTCCTCCTTCGCCCTGCTCAGAGCCGAGACCGGTGCGGCGTCCTCCCACCGCGAGGCACCGATGATCGCGGGCGACCCCCGCAACGACAACACCGACGTGTACGCGTTCGTCAGCCCGGACAAGCCCGACACCGTCACACTGATGGCCAACTTCATCCCGTTCGAGGAGCCGAACGGCGGGCCGAACTTCTACCAGTTCGACACCAACTCGCGCTACAACATCAAGATCGACAGTGACGGCGACGCCAAGCCCGACACCGTCTACCAGTGGACGTTCCGCAACGAGGACAGGCGCGGCACGAACACCTTCCTCTACGACAACGGCGCCGTCACCTCTCTGGATGACGAGAACCTGCTGTTCAGGCAGCGCTACACGCTCCAGAAGATCACCCCCAGGGGAGTGCGGACCCTGGTCGCGAACGGCGTGGTGGCCCCGAGCAACACCGGGCCGGCCTCGATGCCCGACTACGCCTCGCTGCGGGCGCAGTCGATCAAGACCCTTCCGGGTGGCGGCAGGGCCTTCGCCGGCCAGTCGGACGAGGCGTTCTTCGCCGACCTGCGGGTCTTCGACCTGCTCTACGGCGGCAACCTGTCCGAGGTCGGCCAGGACACGCTCAAGGGCTACAACGTGCACACCCTCGCCCTGCAGGTGCCCAAGGACGAGGTCGCGCTGAGGGGCGACGCCAAGCGCAACCCGGTCATCGGCGTGTGGTCCACCGTGGACAAGTGGAGCCCGAGGGGCTACGTCCAGGTCTCCCGCCTGGGCCAGCCGCTGGTCAACGAGGTCGTGGTCCCGGCCGGGCTGAAGGACGCCTTCAACTCGCTGAGCCCCCAGAAGGACGCCGACCTCCCGGCCGTGGTCAAGCGCGTCACCAACCCGGAGGTGCCCCGGCTCATCGAGGCCATCTACGGTCTCAAGGCGCCGAAGACTCCCCGGGCGGACCTGGTCGAGATCTTCCTGACCGGCGTCGCCAAGGCCAACGGCCCGATCAAGGCCGATCTCAACTCGCAGAGCCTCAACAAGGACGCCGGAAAGCTGCGCCCGTCGGAGATGTTGCGGCTGAACATGGCGATCGCGCCCGCCGCGAACCCGAACCGGCTCGGCGTGCTCGCCGGTGACCTGCAGGGCTTCCCGAACGGCCGCCGTCTCGGGGACGACGTGATCGACATCGCCCTCCAGGCGATGGCCGGCGCCGCCCAGACCGGCAAGCTCGTCGACGCGCTGGCCGCCGGCGACAAGGTGGACCAGAACGACAAGCCGTTCGGCACCCGGTTCCCCTATATCCCGCTGCCCGGCAACACGTCGGTCAACGCGGGCTGACCCGGAAGGCGCGGGGCCCGGGTGACCGGCCCCGCGCCCGATCCAGAGGGGACCACCTTGAAGACTTCCGCGAAAACCAGGATCGCCACCGGTGCGCTGGGGGCGGCGGTGGCGCTCACCCTGGGGGCCGCGCTGATCCCCGGCGAGCGGACGCCACCGGCCGCCACCGGCCAGGTCAGGCTCGCCGAGATCCCGGTCTCGGCCACCTCGCTCAAGGACGCGATCCACGCGCTGACCGTCCGGCTCCAGCGTCTGCCCGAGGACCACCAGGCCTGGGCCCAGCTCGGCTCCGCGTACGTCCAGCAGGCACGCGTCACCGCCGACCCGTCCTTCTACCCCCGGGCCGAGCGGGCGCTGGCCAGGTCCGCCGCGCTGAGCCCCGGCAACTTCGCCGCGCTGACCGGCCAGGCCGCCCTCGCCGCCGGCCGCCACGACTTCGCCGAGGCCGTACGGCTGGCCCGCCTGTCGCAGGCCGCCAACCCCTACGGCCAGGGCGCCCAGGCGGTGCTGGCCGACGCCTACACCCAGCTCGGCCGGTACGCCGAGGCCACCCGGGCGATCGGCAGGATGATGGAGCTGCGCCCCGGCGTCGCGTCCTTCACCCGGGCCTCCTACGACGCCGAGCTCAAGGGCGACCGCGCCGAGGCCCGCCGCATGCTGGAGCACGCCCTCGACGACGCCTTCTCCCCCACCGACATCGCCTACTGCCGCCACTACCTCGGCGAGCTCGCCCTGCACGCCGGTGACCTGCGTGGTGCCGCCGAGCAGTACCGTCTCGCGCTGAACGCCGCCCCCGACTTCACCCCGGCCCTCGCCGGAACCGCCCGGGCCGCCGCGCTCGACGGTCGGCTGGCCGACGCGATCGACCTCTACGGCACCGTGGTCGGGCGGCTTCCCCTGGCCCAGTATGTGATCGAGTACGCCGAGGTGCTGGTCAAGGCCGGCAAAGACCCCTCCCAGCAGTGGGCGCTGCTGCGGGCGCAGCGGGACCTGATGCGGGAGACCGGGGTCAGGGACGACCTGACCTGGGCCGAATTCGAAGCCGATCACGGTTCCGCGGCGCGGGCCGTCGAACACGCCGAAGCCGAATACGCCCGCAACCCCAACGTCGTCGCCGCCGACGCCCTGGCCTGGGCCCTGCATCGCGACGGCCGCGACCGCGAGGCCCTGCCGTACGCGAAGAAAGCCACCGCCACCGGCTGGCGCAACGCCCTGCTCCACCACCATCGTGCCGAGATCGAACGCTCGCTGGGCCTGGCCGAGGAGGCCGCGCGCTCCGCCGCCCGCGTCCGCGACGCCAACCCCGCCTTCTCACCCGATCTTCCCGCCCTCGCGAGGTTCTCATGATGCTCGGAAAGGTTCTCCCGCCCGCGCCCGGCAAGGTTCTCCGACCGGCGGCCTCGGTTCTCCTCTGCCTCGCGGCCACGCTCTGCGCGGCGCTCGTCCTGCCGGCCGCCCCCGCCCGCGCCGAGGTCATGCACCCGCTGGGCAACTTCACCGTCAACCACTACAACGGCCTGCGGATCACCCCGGACAGGGTGGAGAACCTGGCCGTCGTGGACAGCGCCGAACTTCCCACTCTCCAGGAACGGCCCTCGGTGGACGCCGACAGGTCGGGGACGGTCTCCTCGGCCGAGCGGTCGGCGTACGGCACCGCCCGGTGCGCCGCGCTCATGACCGCGCAGCGGCTGACGGTGAACGGAGCAGCGGTGACGTGGCAGATCACCGAAGCCGGTTTCGCCTACGGGCCCGGCCAGGGCGGGCTGGAGACCGGCCGTCTGACATGCCTGCTCTCCGCGGCGGTGGCGGCGCCGAAGACGGTCGGGTTCAGCGACGGCTTCCTCGCCGACCGGCTGGGCTGGCGGGAGATCACCGCAGTGTCCTCGGGAGGGGTGCGGCTGGCGCGCTCGTCCGTTCCCGGCGCGAGTGTCAGCCGGGAACTGCGCGCCTACCCGGACGACCTGCTGGCCAGCCCTCTCGACCAGCGTACGGCGGAGCTGAGCGTCACCCCGGGGACCGGATCGGCGTCGATCGCACCGCCGCTGGTTTCCGGCGGACCGGTCGGGGACGCGCTGGCGGCGCTGGACCGCACGTTCACCGGGCTGATCGGCACCGAGTCCCTGACCATGCCGCTGGGCCTGCTGGCGGTGTCGCTGGCGGTGGTCCTCGGCGCCGGTCACGCTCTCATCCCCGGCCACGGCAAGACCATCATGGCCGCGTACCTGGCCGGGAGGAGGGGCCGTCCCCGCGACGCGCTGATCGTCGGCGCCACCGTGACCGCCACCCACACGCTGGGCGTTCTCGTGGTCGGCCTGCTGCTGAGCGCCTTCTCCGCCCTCACCGGAGAATCCGTGCTCGCCTGGCTCGGCCTGGTCAGCGGCCTCCTGATCACCGCCGTCGGCGCCGGCCTCCTACGCTCCGCCTGGCACACCCACCGCACCGGCGAACCCCTTCCCCACGACCACGACCACGGGCACGGACACGGACACAACCACGGCCACTTCGGACATGGTCACGAGCACGGGCACGAGCACGGGCACCTTGATCACGGACATGACCACTCCGAACATGGGTCTTCCGGACGGGACCACCCGGCCCGGGAGGGTGCCCGAATAGCGCTCTTGGAGCGGGAAAGCCCCAATCGGCCGGAGCAAGAAGGCCCCGACCAGCCAGGGCGAGAAAGCCCCGAACGGCCGGAGCAAGAAGGCCCCGACCGACCAGGGCGGGAAGGCTCCGAGCGGGGCGAGGGGGCTGTGCGCTCGCGGCGCGGGCTGGTGGGTCTCGGGGTGGCCGGGGGTCTCGTGCCCAGTCCTTCGGCACTCGTCGTCCTGCTGGGAGCGATCGCGCTCGGCCGCACCTGGTTCGGGATCTCGCTCGTCCTCGCCTACGGCATCGGGATGGCGGGCACGCTCACCGCCACCGGCCTGCTCCTCGTCAGGTTCGCGGGACGGCTCGACCGCCTGGCGGCGAGGGGGCACGGCACGGCCGCCCGCCTGTCGGCCCTCGCCCCGATCGGCACCGCGACCGTCGTCGTCCTGCTCGGCCTGGGCCTGGCCGTACGGAGCCTCACGGGAGCCATCTGAGGAGAGACGAACAGCCCACCCGGATGGTTATACCGAGTTATACTCTTACTGTGAAGACAGCGATATCCGTTCCCGACGAAATCTACTCGCGAGCCGAGAGATGCGCGGCGACGTTAGGTGTGAGCAGGTCCGAGTTCTACACCACCGCCGCACAGCGCTACATGAACCACCTGGAGTCCCAAAATCTGGTCGACCAGATCAACACAGCGGTTGAACTGGCCGCCGACGACGACTCCGCCGAAGTCGCGGTCTCCGCGGGCCGCCGGACACTGGCCCTCGAAGAGGACGATTGGTGATCCGCAGAGGTGAGATCTACTGGGCCGACCTCGGCGAGGCGACCGGCAGTCGTCCGGCGAAGCGACGCCCTGTCCTCGTCGTGCAGGCCGAGCCGTACAACGCCAGTCGCCTGGCGACCGTGCTGGTAGCAGTGATCACTTCCAACACCGGTCTCGCCGCGATGCCCGGCAACGTGTTCCTGCCCGCGATCGCGACCGGCCTCAAACGCGACTCCGTGGCCAATGTGACGGCGCTGGTCACACTGAACAAGAACGAACTCGACGGCCCCGTGGGCTCGGCGCCGGACGCGCTGATGAGCGCGGTCGACGACGGACTCCGTCGCGTCCTCGGGCTGTGACCGTTACCTGAAGTGTGATCACATGTGAGCACAGGTCAGGCAGCCGTGGCCTTGTGGCCACGGCGTTCCCCGGTTTCCCGGGGTTCCCGCTTCACTGCCGACAGCCCACCCGGGTGGGTCTTACACCGGCTCCACGGGCGTTTTCCGTCTCCCCGCAACTCTGGGCGACGTCGTGCTCATACCGGGCCGCGAGCGCGGCCAGGTTGCGTGCGGCGTTGACATCCCGGTCCAGGACCAGACCGCAGGCGGTGCATGCGTAGGTGCGTTCCGCCAGGGCGAGCTTGGCTTTCACCGCGCCACATGCCGAGCACGTCTTGCTGGAGGGGAACCAGCGGTCGGCCACTACCAGCCGCCCGCCCCTCCAGGTGGTCTTGTAGGTCAGCTGGCGGCGCACCTCGGCCATGCCGGCATCGGCGACGGCGCGGGCCAGGCGGCGGTTGGCCAGCATCCGGCCACGTGGAGGTCTTCGACCACGACCGTGCCGTAGGCGGCGGCCAGCCGGCTGGTGAGCTGGTGCAGGCCGTCGCGCCGCCGGCCGGCCACCCGCGCGTGCGCCTTACCGAGTGCCGCCTTGGTCGTGCGCCAGCGGGCCGACGCCTCGCGCCGGCCCCCGCCCGGGGTGCGGGGGCCCTGGCGGCGGGCCAGTTCCCTGTTCAGTCTGCGCAGCTTGCGCAGCGCCGCCCAGTGGTGCTTGGGGTTGTCGATCGTCTCGCCGGTGGACAGCACCGCCAGCGCCGTGACGCCGAGATCCACCCCGACCACGGCATCCGGCCGGGCCGGGGCGCGGTCGGCACGGTCGATTGCGCAGGTGAACGCGACGAACCACCGGCCGCCCTGGTGCCGGATGGTGGCCGACAGGATCCGCCCCGTGCCGCGTTCCAGGTGCCGGGCGAGCTTGCGGGTGGATTCGGCGGTGCGGATGGTGCCCAGCCGGGGCAGCGTGACGTGGCGCCGGTCGGTCTCCAGGCGGATGACACCGGTGGTGAACCGGCACGACAGGGTGGTGCGGTGCTTGGCCTTGAACCGGGGAAACCCGGGAGGTTTGCCCGTCCGGGTCCCGGCGCGGGAGGCGGCCCAGTTCTTCAACGCCCGGGCCAGCCCGTCCAGGCCGGAGCTGTAGGCCTCCTTGGAGTTGTCCGCCCACCACGGCGCCACCTGGTCCTTGGCGGTGTTCCACGCCCGGCGCAGCGCGGGCAGCGACCAGGGCGCCTCGGTCAGCAGTTCCTCGGGCATCCCATAGGTCTTCTCCGCCTCCCGCTGGTCCAGGGCGGCCTTGACCAGTGCCAGACCCCAGTTGAAGGCGAACCGCGCCGCACCGCAGTGCGACGCCAGCGCACCCTCCTGCATGGGCGTGGGGGTGAGCGCGTACCGGTAGGCCTGGACGACCTTCACGAGGTCTGGCGATCAGCGGCTTGGGCGGCGGTGAGGGCCCGCAGCGCCCGGTTGCGCGCCCCGCGCCGCCCGTACAGGCGCGCGCACATCGACGTCAGCACCTCGATCATGCCGCGTACCAGGTCGTCGGTGGTCTCGCCGTGGGAAGACACCCGCGCGTACAGCACGGCCCCGCCCAGGCTCTGGGCGGCCGGGCCGTCCACGACGATCGTGCCGGTGGACAGACGGCGGGCCGGGACAGGCATTTTGCCTTCCCGGAACCACCGGTAAGCGGTCTGCGGGTGAATGCCCTGCGACCGCGCCCACTGGGCAAGCTTCACTCACCCATTGAACACGCGTTCGTTCCCGTTCGCTCACGTTTTAGTGAACAGTTCCCGACCCTGGATACGCGACACAGCTGGACGGGAAGCCGTCTCAGCCTCGACCGCCGATATCGCCATGCCCTGACCGTGCCACCACCGATGGCACAGCGGATGGCCTTTCGCGAGCGCATCAGTCGATGTCGGGGACGTCGTCGTAGTCGGTGCCGTATTCGGCGTCGCCCTCGTCGGCGCGGCGGAGTTTGATGTCCTCCACCCAGGCGGAGGAGAACCGCCGGATCTCCCTGATGTGCTCCTCGTCCACACCGCAGGCCTCGAAGTCCTCGTCCGCGATCAGTTCCGCGAACTCCAGCCGCATCACCAACTCCGCGAGGGAGAACCCCTCGGTGTGCAGGCGGGCGAGATGTTCCAGCTCGCGGAAGCCGTACAGGTGGGAGACCGATGCGATGTCGACGATGTCGCGGGCGAGGCCGCGCTCGTGCAGGTCGCGCATTCTGCGGCCCACCGCGTCGTCCGGGGAGTCGGGGACCTGTTGGTCCACGCCGTCCCAGTGGAACGGGAACGTGCTCACGCCCCCCAGTATGCCCATCGCGCCACCGCTCACCACCGGGCGCGGCGCCGGGTGGAGGGGAGGTCGTGGCGGCCGGAGACGAACTCCTGGAAGGCGATTTTGGCCTTGATCACCGGGCGGCGCCAGCGTTCTTCACGGCGCTGCGCCCTGGCCATCTGGCGGGGCCGGGGATGCCGGGCGCTGGGTGCCAGGAACCAGTGGGCCCAGGGTGATCCCGGGCGGGCCAGCCGCAGGGCGCCGGGGATCAGCAGGAGCGGGATGAACAGGCCCGCCAGGCCTGTCCAGATCTTGCCCTTGAGCAGGGTGACCACGGCGAGCACGAGGTTGACCACGATGAGGCCGATCGTGAGCCACGTTCCCTGCGGTGTGCCGTCGGAGCGCTCCCAGCCGAGCGGGCGCAGGCCGAGCAGGAGCAGGCCGGTGATCGCGATCGCGATGAACACGGCGTCGACCGAGGTGCGGCCCTCCTCTTCCCAGTAGACGTCGCGCAGGTGCAGGATCAGCGCGAACTCGTCCAGGATCAGGGCGGCGCCGATGCCGAAGGCGCCCGCCGTCACGGCGTACCAGGTCTGGGAGATGGCCGAGACGAGCAGCCCCGCCACCCCGCTGAGCAGGGTCAGCACCACACCGAACACCACATGGTGGATGTGCATCTCACCGATGTTGACGTTGCGGAACCAGCCGATTCTGGCTCGGATGAGCCGCACGTTGATCCGGGTGAACACGAAGGCGAGGATCAGCGCGACGAAGAAACAGAACAGCGGCAGCCGTCCTGCGCCCACTATCCGATCTTGAAAAAGACTCCACACGGCTTCATCAGATTATGCGAGTTATGCGAGGAAACCCCGCAAGAGCGCGGCGGTGCCCTCCAGATGCTCGGCCACCGCCCGGCGCGCGGCGTCGGGGTCACCGGCGAGGATGGCCGTCACGATCGCCTCGTGCTGGGCGGCGGCGTGCTCGATGTTGCGCTGGAGTATCGGGATGGCGTTGAGCAGGTCGGTGACCCGCAGCCGGGCGTCGGCGCAGGCCGCGGCGAGCAGCGGGGAGCCGGTCAGCTCCGCGATGGTCAGATGGAAGGCGGTGTCCAGGCGGCGGTAGTCGCCCGGGCTTGCGGAGTTGACCTCCATCAGGCGCTGCCGCATCGCCCTGCGCTGCGCCTGGGTCAGCTCGGAGGTGGCCAGTATCTGGGCGGCCCCGCACTCGACGGCCATCCGGAAGGTGAGCGCGTCGTCCAGGTCGTCGATGCCCATGTCCGCCACCACCCTGCGCAGCTCCTCCTGGTGTGGGGGGGCGGGCTGGTAGGTCACGAACGCGCCGCCGTACCGGCCGCGCCGTACGTCGAGATAGCCCGCCTCCTGCAACGCCCTGATGGCCTCTCGCAGGGTGACGCGGCTGATTCCGAGCCGGGTGGCGAGCTCTCGCTCGGGAGGGAGCTTCTCGCCGTGGGCGACGGAGCCGAGCTTGATCACCTGGAGGAGCCGCTCGACGGTCTCCTCGAAGGCGTTGCCCGCGCGTACGGGGCGGAACGTGACGTCGAAGCCCGTTTCCCCCATGGCCGCCGCCTTCCATCTTTGTGGAGTTCCCCGGTTGTTCCCTTCCGGTGATCTCCAGCTTAGTGAGCACTCAGACGAGTTCCGCCTCGGCGCGTTCGATCGCCTCGAACTCTTCCTCGGGCGCGTTGGCGACCAGCCGGTGACGGCTGTAGAACCAGAAGTAGGCCAGCGACGCGACGAAGATCCCGGCCGTGATGAGGGCGGCCGTCACGTTCACCAGGAAGGTGGCCATGACCGCGACGAGGGCCAGCAGGACCCACCCGGCGGATCCGGACTTCAGCTGCCGCTTGTGCAGGTAGTCGGCGGAGACCTTCTGGTAGTCCACGCCGTGGACATGTCGCTTGCCGTCCAGCACGTCTTCACCCCCGAGGGTCGGCCGACCGTAAGATCAATGGTCTAGAGTCGGACCATAACCGTTTGGCGAGATATTTCGCCTGGTCACCCCTCTGCGTCAAGACCCCAGCGGCGACAATCCTGCAAAAACTTCCGGGAGAGGCACCGAATTCCACCGTGACGCGTCGCGACTCTTGACACCGGGCTTTCGCGATGCTTGCATGCCCCCATTGGTCTGGTTCCAGACTTTTAATGGAAGGGTGCGCTCATGACTTCCCATGCACCGCTGACCGTCGAGCAACTCCGCACGGAGGTCGAGGCTGGGCGGATCGACACCGTGTTGCTGGCGATCGTCGACATGCAGGGACGCCTTCAGGGAAAGCGGCTATCAGCGCGCTACTTCCTGGAGGAGGTGCTGCACCACGCCTCCGAGGGCTGCAACTATCTGCTCGCGGTGGACGTGGACATGAACACCGTGGACGGCTACGCGATGTCGTCCTGGGAGCGGGGATACGGCGACTTCGTGATGAAGCCCGACCTGTCCACGCTGCGCCGGGTGCCGTGGCAGGAGGGTACGGCCATGCTGATGGCCGACCTGGTCTGGGAGGACGACTCCGACGTCACGGCCTCGCCCCGGCAGATCCTCCGCCGGCAGCTCGCCCGCCTGGGCGAGCGGGACTGGGAGGCGTTCGTCGGCACCGAGCTGGAGTTCGTGGTCTACAACGACACCTACGAAGGCGCCTGGCAGAAGGCCTACCGCGACCTGTCCCCGGCCAACCTCTACAACGTCGACTACTCCCTCCTCGGCACCGCCCGGATCGAGCCGCTGCTGCGCAGGATCAGGCTCGGCATGGAGGGCGCCGGGATGTACGTCGAGTCGGCCAAGGGCGAGTGCAACCTCGGACAGCACGAGATCGCCTTCCGCTACGCCGACGCCCTCACGAGCTGCGACAACCACTCGATCTACAAGAACGGCGCCAAGGAGATCGCCGCCCAGGAGGGCGCGTCGATCACCTTCATGGCCAAGCCGAACCAGCGCGAGGGCAACTCCTGCCACATCCACATCTCGCTCCGGTCGAGCGACGGGAACCCGGTCATGGCGGGCTCGGAGCCGTACGGGCTCTCCAAAGTCGGCCGGCACTTCATCGCCGGGCAGCTCGCCTGCATGCGGGAGCTCACCCTGCTCTATGCCCCGAACATCAACTCCTACAAGCGATATGTGCCGGGCAGTTTCGCCCCCACCGCGGTCAAGTGGGGCGTGGACAACCGGACCTGCGCGCTGCGCCTGGTCGGCCACGGGCAGTCGCTGCGCCTGGAGAACCGGGTGCCCGGTGGTGACGTCAACCCCTATATGGCGGTCTCGGCGCTGATCGCGGCCGGGCTGTACGGCATCGACAACGAGCTGCCGCTGGAGGAGGCGTTCACCGGGAACGCCTACTCGTCGGGCGCGGATACCGTGCCGCACACGCTCCGGGACGCGCTGGAGCTGTGGGAGGGCTCCGAACTGGCCAAGGAAGCCTTCGGCGAAGACGTCGTGGCGCATTACGCGAACAACGCCCGGGTCGAGCTGTCCGCCTTCGAGTCGGCGGTCACCGACTGGGAGCTGTTCCGGGGATTCGAACGGATGTGAGCGTGAAAATCATCAATCCGGCCACCGAAGACGTGGTCGCCGAGGTCGAGTTCGTGGACGCCGCCGAGGTGGATCGGGCGGTGGAGCGCGCCAGACGGGCCTTCACCACCTGGCGGAACGTCAGCCCGGGCGACCGGGCCCGGCTGCTGCGCGCCTTCGCCTCCCTGGTGGAGGAGCACGCCGAAGAGCTGGCGCAGCTGGAGATCGCGAACGCCGGCCACACGGTCGGCAACGCCCGCTGGGAAGCGGGCAACGTCCGTGACGTGCTGAACTTCTACGCCGGAGCGCCCGAGCGCAACCACGGCAAGCAGATCCCGGTGCCCGGAGGGCTGGACGTCACCTTCCAGGAGCCACTGGGCGTCGTCGGCGTGATCGTGCCGTGGAACTTCCCGATGGTCATCATGACCTGGGGGGTGGCTCCGGCTCTGGCGGCGGGCAACACGGTGATCGTCAAACCCGCCGAGTGGACGCCGCTGACCGCCCTGCGACTGGCCGAGCTGGCCCTCGCGGCGGGCCTCCCCGAGGGGGTGCTCCAGGTCCTGCCTGGGGCAGGGGAGGTGGCGGGCGCTCGGCTGGTCGAGCACCCGGACGTGGCCAAGATCGTGTTCACCGGTTCGACCGAGGTGGGCAAGGAGATCGCGGCCAAGTGCGCCGGGCAGGTCAAGCGGATCACCCTGGAGCTGGGCGGCAAGAGCGCCAACGTCGTCTTCGCCGACGCCGACCTGGAGAAGGCCGCGGCGACCGCGCCGTACGCGGTGTTCGACAACTCCGGCCAGGACTGCTGCGCGCGGTCCCGGATCCTGGTGGAGCGCTCGGTCTACGACGACTTCCTGGAGCGGCTCTCCCAGGCGATGCTGAAGGTCAAGATCGGTGATCCTCGCGACGAGAGCACCGAGATGGGCCCCCTGATCAGCGCGGAGCACCGGGACCGGGTGGCCTCCTTCGTCACCGAAACGCCCTACCTGCAAGGATCCTGCCCGTCAGGGCCCGGGTTCTGGTTCCCCGCGACGCTCCTCACCCCGGACAGCCTGGACGACCGGGCGTTCACCGAGGAGATCTTCGGGCCGGTGGTGGCGGTGGTGCCGTTCGACGACGAGGCGCACGCCGTACGGATCGCCAACAACACGCAGTACGGCCTCAGCGGATCCATCTGGACCCGGGACGTCGGCCGGGCCCTGCGGGTGGCCCGGGCTGTCGAGGCGGGCAACCTCAGCGTCAACTCCCATTCGAGCGTCCGCTACTGGACCCCGTTCGGTGGCTTCAAACAGTCCGGGCTCGGCCGCGAGCTGGGCCCCGACGCTCTTTCCGCGTTCACCGAGACCAAAAACGTCTTCATTTCGGAGGAATAATGCAACGCCTGCAGGACCGAGTGGCCGTCATCACCGGTGCGGGAAGCGGGATCGGCCTGGCCACAGCGCACCGGTTCGCCCAGGAGGGCGCCCGCGTGGTGTGCGTGGACCTGGACGAAGCCAGCGGCTCCAAGGTCGCGGCCGAGGTGAACGGCCTGTTCGTCAAGGCCGACGTCACCGTCGAGGACGACGTCGTCCGGATGTTCCAGACGGCGTTCGACACCTACGGCAGCGTGGACATCGCCTTCAACAACGCGGGCATCTCCCCGCCCGACGACGACTCCATCCTGGAGACCGGCATCGACGCCTGGCGCCGGGTCCAGGAGGTCAACCTGACGAGCGTCTACCTGTGCTGCAAGCACGCCATCCCCTACATGCGGCAGCAGGGCAAGGGCTCGATCATCAACACCGCCTCGTTCGTGGCCGTGATGGGCTCGGCGACCTCCCAGATCTCCTACACCGCCTCCAAGGGCGGCGTGCTGGCGATGTCCCGCGAGCTCGGCGTGCAGTTCGCCCGCGACGGCGTCCGGGTCAACGCCCTGTGCCCGGGACCGGTGAACACCCCGCTGCTGCAGGAGCTGTTCGCCAAGGACCCCGAGCGGGCGCAGCGCCGCCTGGTGCACATCCCGGTCGGCCGGTTCGCCGAGGCCTCGGAGATCGCCGCCGCGGTGGCGTTCCTGGCGTCGGACGACTCGAGCTTCATCACCGGGTCGGAGTTCCTGGTGGACGGCGGCATCTCGGGCGCCTACGTCACCCCGCTGTAACCAATGAGCGTGCCGGGACGCGGCCGAGCACTCCGCGTCCCGGCATCCGGCAAGAAAGAGATCATGTCCCGTCCCGTCATCGGCATCACCTGCTACGTCGAACCCGCCAAGTTCACCGTCTGGGAGATGACCACCGCGCTCCTGCCGTACAACTACATCGACCATGTGGCCCGCGCGGGCGGGCAGCCGGTGATCCTGCCTCCGGCGGGTGAGCCCGCCACGCTGGTGGGGCGCCTGGATGGGCTGATCCTGGCCGGCGGCGGAGACATCGATCCGGCGCGGTACGGCCAGGCCCCGCACGAGCAGACCGGCTACATCCGCCAGTTCCGCGACGACGCCGAGTTCGAGCTGGTCCGGGCGGCGCTGGAGCGGGGCATCCCGTTCCTGGGGGTCTGCCGGGGCCTGCAGGTCCTGAACGTCTCCCTCGGGGGCAGCCTGCGGCAGCACCTGCCCGACACGGTCGGCCACCGCGGCCACGCCCCCGCCCCCGGCCACTTCGGCCGGATGCCGGTACGGCTCGCCTCCGGCAGCCGGACCGCCAAGGTTTTCAACTCCGAGACCGTGGACGTCGCCCACTACCACCACCAGGCCATCGACCGGCTGGGCGCGGGCCTGACCGTGACCGCCCACGCCGAGGACGGCACGATCGAGGCCGTGGAGCTGGAGAACCACCCGTTCGCCCTCGCGGTCCAGTGGCACCCCGAGGCCGACGACGAGGGCGCCCTGTTCGAGGCGCTGGTCCGGCAGAGCCGTTCCTGAGCAGGATGCGAGGCCAAGGGGATTTCGCTCGGCCCGCGCGGGCGGTTAGGCTGGCAGCGACACCGACCAACCCCGTGCGGGAGAGCGTCCTGACATCCAGGCCAGGACCCCTGAAGGAGCAAGCCCTCCCCGCGAACCTCTCAAGGTAAAGGACCGTACGGGTAGGTGACCTCTGGAAAGCAGGCCCCACGGCCTCGCCGAAGGTGAAAGTCCGGCAAAAACCGGGCGAAGCTCTCAGGCATCGATGACAGAGGGGGAGGATGCTCTCATCTGACCCTTGTTTAAGGTGCGAACATGTCCCGACCTACGCCGCTACGCGGCGTCCACGAGGCCTTCGGCGCGACATTGACCGACTTCGCTGGCTGGCTGATGCCGCTCCGCTATGGCAGCGAATCCACCGAGCACAACGCGGTCCGCCAGGCGGCGGGCCTGTTCGACCTGTCCCACATGGGCGAGATCTTCGTGACCGGCCCGCAGGCCGCCGAAGCTCTCGACTACGCGCTGGTCGGCTACCTCTCCGCCCTGGAGCCGGGCCGCGCCCGCTACACGATGATCGTCAATCCCGAGGGCGGCGTGCTGGACGACCTGATCGTCTACCGCCTGGCCGACGACGAGTTCATGGTCGTCGCCAACGCCTCCAACTACCCCCGGGTGGCCGCCGAGCTCACCGAGCGCGCCGGATCCTTCGACGCCGTGGTGGACGACCGCTCCGAGCAGTACGCGCTGATCGCGGTCCAGGGCCCGCAGGCCCGCGCGATCCTGGGCGAGCTCACCGACGCCGACCTCGACGGGCTCAAGTACTACGCGGGCCTGCCCGCCACCGTGGCCGGCCGCCAGGCCCTGGTCGCCCGCACCGGATACACCGGCGAGGACGGCTTCGAGCTGTTCATCGCCGCCGACGACGCCGAACCCCTCTGGGAGGCGCTCACCAAGGCCGGCGAGCCGTACGGCCTGATCCCGGTGGGGCTGTCCGCACGCGACACCCTCCGCCTGGAGGCGGGCATGCCGCTCTACGGAAACGAACTGTCCACGGATCTCACTCCGTTCGACGCGGGGCTGGGCCGTGTGGTGAGGTTTGACAAGCCGGGCGACTTCGTCGGCCGGGCCGCCCTGGAACCGATCAAGGACGTCCCGCCTGCCCGTCGCCTGGTAGGACTGATCGCGACCGGCCGCAGGGTGCCCCGGCACGGGTATCCGGTGGTCTCCGGCGACGGCACCATCGTCGGAGAGGTCACCAGCGGAGCGCCCTCCCAGACACTGGGCAAGCCCATTGCCATGGCTTACGTGGACAATGGCCTGTCCACGGGTCTGGCCGTGGACATCCGGGGTAGCCACGAGCCGGTCGACGTCATGGACCTGCCTTTCTACAGGAGGAAAAAGTGAGCAGCATTCCCGAGGACCTGCAGTACACCAAGGAACACGAGTGGATCTCGGGCGTCGACGACGGCCTGACCCTCACCGTGGGCATCACCGCCTACGCCGCCGACGCGCTGGGTGACGTGGTCTACGTGCAGGTCCCTGAGGTCGGCTCGGCGGTCGCCACCGGCGACGCGGTCGGCGAGGTCGAGTCGACCAAGTCGGTGAGCGACATCTTCTCCCCGGTGGGCGGCGAGATCATCGAGGTCAACCAGGCAGTCGTGGACGACCCGTCGCTGGTCAACAGCGACCCCTACGGTGACGGCTGGCTGTTCCGCGTCCGCCTTGAGGGCGACGCCGACGACCTGCTCTCCCCCGAGGAGTACGCCGCGCTCACTTCGGGCGACTCCTAAGATTTCCCCCTTGTGCCGTGATCATGCGTGCCGCCCGGCACGCATGATCACGGCGATGTGAAGGCAGGAGCAGATCAATGGCCATCAGCGTCTTCGATCTCTTCAAGATCGGAATTGGCCCGTCCAGCTCGCACACCGGCGGACCCATGGCCGCCGCGCACAAGTTCTCCCGAGGTCTCGCACAGGACGGGCTTCTGGAGAAGACCGCCAGGGTCGAGGTGATCCTGTACGGCTCACTCGGGCTGACCGGCAAAGGCCATGGCAGCGACAAGGCCGTTCTGCTCGGCCTGTCGGGCGAGAAGCCCGAACTCGTGGACGTCGACACCATCGACGACCGGCTGGCCGCCATGCGCGCCTCCGGGACGGTCCTCCTGCACGGCTCCCACGAGATTCCCTTCGTGGTCGGCGAGGACCTCGTCTTCGAACGCAAGATCTCACTGCCGCACCATCCCAACGGCATGCGCTTCACCGCCTTCGCCGAGGGGGGCGAACCGCTCCGCGAGAAGGTCTACTACTCGGTGGGCGGCGGCTTCGTCGTCGACGAGAACGCCACCGGCGCCGATCGGATCAAGCCGGACGACACCGCCCTGCCGTACGCCTTCACGACGGCCGCCGAGCTGCTGAACCACTGCTCCGAGACCGGCCTGTCGATCTCTGGGCTGATGCTGGAGAACGAGAAGGCCTTCGGCCGCTCGGAGCAGGAGATCCGCGACGGGCTGCTGAACCTCTGGCGGGTCATGAGCGACTGCGTACGGCGCGGCACCGCCAAGGAGGGCGTGCTGCCCGGCGGGCTGAAGGTCAGGCGCCGGGCTCACCAGCTCTACCGGCGGCTGCAGAGCGAGGCCCCCGAGAAGGACCCGCTCCAGGCGATGGACTGGGTCTCGCTGTACGCCCTCGCGGTGAACGAGGAGAACGCGGCCGGCGGCCGGATCGTCACGGCCCCGACCAACGGCGCCGCGGGCATCATCCCGGCCGTGCTCACCTACTACGACCGGTTCACTCCCAAGGCCGACGACGACGGCGTGGTCCGCTTCCTGCTGACCGCCGGGGCGATCGGCGTGCTGTTCAAGGAGAACGCCTCCATCTCCGGCGCCGAGGTCGGCTGCCAGGGCGAGGTCGGCTCGGCCTGCTCGATGGCCGCCGCCGGGCTCACCGAGGTGCTGGGCGGCACCCCGGAGCAGGTGGAGAACGCCGCCGAGATCGGCATCGAGCACAACCTGGGCCTGACCTGCGACCCGATCGGCGGACTGGTCCAGATCCCGTGCATCGAGCGCAACGCGGTGGCCTCGATCAAGGCCATCACCGCGGCCCGGATCGCGCTGCGCGGCGACGGCCGCCACTTCGTCTCCCTGGACAAGGCCATCAAGACGATGCGTGACACCGGCCGGGACATGCTCGACAAATACAAGGAGACCAGCCGCGGCGGCCTCGCCGTGAACGTCATCGAGTGCTGACCGCCCCGTCCCTCTTTCAGATCTCCCATGCCGCGTGACCTGGGCAGATTCCGGCATGCCGTCCCGGCACGCCGGAATCTGCCGGGCGACGCGGAGGGGTGAATCAACACGAACTTCGCTTTTCCCTGCTTTCCCTGCAGAACCACCCGGCCTCATGCCTATGCTGGATGGCCTTGTCGCGGAAAGTCAGGAGGTTCTGGTGTCAACGGGAGCACGCCCGGCGAGCAGCTTCCTTCGCTTCATCCGCGCGCACTGGCTCTTCCTCGCGGCCCTGCTGGCCGGTGGCGGGCTCAGGGCCCTGGCCGTGCTCGGCTACCGGCCGGCCCTGTGGTTCTGGGCCGACTCCTTCGTCTACCTCAACGCGGGACTCGATCCCCGCCCCCTGGAGTCCCGGCCCTCGGGCTACTCGCTGTTCCTGTGGGCACTGGGGCCGCTGTCCAGCATCCAGGCCGTGGTCGTGGTCCAGCACCTGCTCGGGCTCGCCACGGCCGCCTGCGTCTATCTCCTGCTGCGCCGCCTGGGCGGGCTGCCCGGCTGGGGCGCGACGCTCGCCGCGCTGCCGGTGCTGCTGGACGTCCACCAGATCCAGCTCGAACACCTCGTCATGGCCGACCTGCTGCTGGAGTTCCTGGCGGTGCTGGCGGTCACGCTGCTGCTGCGGCGGGGGCGGCCGCCGGTGTGGGTCGCCCTGCTCGCCGGATTCCTGCTGGTCGCGGCGACCGTCACCCGGACGATCGGGCTGCCGCTGATCGCCGTGGTGCTCGTCTGCATGGTGGTCCGCCGGGCCGGTTGGAAGGCGGTCACCGCCACCGCACTGGCCGGCGCGATCGGCCTGGGCGCCTATGCCACCTGGTTCAGGTCCGAGTACGGCACCTACGGGCTGACCCGGGGCAACGCCTTCCTGTGGGCGCGCACCCTCACCTTCGCCGACTGCGAGAAGATCAAGCCCGCCGGGCCCGAGGCCGTGCTCTGCCCTGCCGAACCGGTCAGCGAGCGCAAGGCCCCGCCGGTCTACATCTGGGACGGCCGGTCGCCGCTGAACAAGTTCAAGGGCACGTGGGCCGAACGCGACAGGCTCGCCGGTGACTTCGCCACCCAGGCCATCAAGGCGCAGCCCCTCGACTTCCTCCGCGCGGGCCTGGTGGACGTGGGCCACATCTTCGACTGGACCCGCCGGGTCTATCCCACTCCCGGCCCGCAGAGCGCCTACATCTTCCCCGAGGTGGCCAAGCCCTTCCCCAAGGGGGCCGCCTCCCAGGGGAAGACCGCCGAGGAGCTGACGCTGGCCTACCAGGGCGCCTCCGGCGCGCCCTTCCTGGTCGACCCCTACGCCGGCTGGCTGCGCGCCTACCAGCAGTACGGCTTCGTCCGAGGCCCGTTCATCGCGGCGATCCTGCTGATCGGGCTCGCCGGCGTCCTGCTCCGCTGGCGGCGGCTCGGCGGCGACGTGCTGATGCCGTGGGCCGCGGGGACCATGCTGCTGGTCCTGCCGCCGTTCATCGCGGCCTTCGACCACCGCTACGTGGTGCCCGCCCTCCCGCTGGCCTGCCTGGCCGCCGGGCTGGCCTTCGGCGTCCGGCGGCGGTCAGCGCCCCTGGACGTGCAGGCGGACGACCGCCCCGAGCTCGTCGTCGCCGACCGTCCTGCGAACCTTGCCGACGGCGTCCTTGTTCATCCGCGCCACGAGTTTGGCCAGGTCGGTGGTGGGCCCGCAGTTCACCGCGACCCGCAACCGGTCGCCGTTGACGGACCTCACCCGGATGCGGCCGAGCCCTTCGACTTCTTTAAGCGCGACACCGAGCATCGCGGTGCCCGTCGCGCTCCGGCTCCCGCATCGGCCCCACCCCAGGGCGCGCAGCAGCCACCGGAGCGCCATGAGCGCCAGCAACACCAGTAGCAGCGCGGCCAGCCACCCCACCCACGAATGCTCGGCCAGGTAGCCGGGAAGCCCCCGGTTCAGGATCCGGTCTCCGCGCGGCTGGGGGAGCTTGCCCTGTCCTCGCAGGACGGCATAGAGCCCGGCCCCGGTCAGCACCGTCCCGGTGGCGGCCAGGCCGATCCGGTTGCCCAAATACGCCTTCATCAGATCCCCCGCCTGCGCAGCCGTACCACGACCTCGCCCGTGCACATCGCGCCCAGGCCCGCCAGCCGGTCACCCACCACCGTGCCCACCTCGCGCAGCAGCTGCCCGGTCCGGTCCGCGTCGCTGAACACCGTGACCTCGACGTTCCGCCAGCCCAGGCGGACCCGCGCGCCACTGACCTCGTCCACCGACTCGGCCGCCGCCCGCAGTGTACGGCGGAGCCCGGCCCGCGTCAGGCCGATCACCGTTTCGGGGTCCGAGGACTCCAGCGGCACCAGCCGGGTCCGCCCCGGCGTCACCGCGAGCGCGAGCAGCAGGGCACCGGTTCCCAGCACGACCAGCGCCACGGCGAGCGTGTCGGGGTCCGACCAGGTCCAGCCGCCGATCCCGGCGACGAGCTTCCGGTACGGCACCCGCCCGAACGGCAGGCCCGTCACCAGGCCCACCGCCACCACGGCCGCGGCCGACAGCACGAGGGTCACCGCCAGGGCGGCCACCACCCCGGCCGGGGTTCTGGCGGGTTTCAGCAGCCGCAACGACCTGCGGCGCACCGCGTGCAGGTGTTCCCCGGCCGTTGTGCCTCCCACACCGGCGAGAATGTCCTGGAGAGTACTCATCACCCGGTCAGGTTTACGCGGCCTGTCCCACCCGTGTGAGGCCAAATCAGTTACTTTCACGATCTTGGGATCGTCCTGGCGGGAGAATTTACCGCCGGGACATTAACATGAACACTTCTCACATTCGGTCGGGTCGAGCTATCCTGCCGTCATGGACGACCGTCGGCGCTACGATCGGGCCACCGCGCACCTGGACCCCCCCTTCGCCATTCTCGACCTGGCAGCCCTGCGCTCAAATGCCTCCGGCATGATCCAGCGAGCCCACGGCAAACCCATCAGGGTCGCCAGCAAGTCGATCCGATCCCGCCCCGTCCTGGAGCGGATCCTCGCCATGGACGGCTTCGCCGGGATCATGGCCTTCACCCTGCCCGAGGCCCTCTGGCTGGTCTCCACCGGGCTGCGGGACGTGCTCGTCGCGTACCCGACCACGGACCGCGCCGCGCTCGCCGAACTGGCCGCCGACACCCGCGCGGCGCAGGAGATCACGGTGATGGTGGACCGGGCCGAGCACCTGGACTTCATCGACTCGGCGATCGCCGACGTTCGCGACCGCCGCGAGATCCGGATATGTCTGGACATCGATGCGGGTTTCGTCGCCCTCGGCGGAAAATTCCGGGCGGGCGCCCGCCGCTCCCCCATCCGCGAGGCCGACCAGGCCGCCGACCTGGCCGCCGACATCGCCAAACGACCCGGCTTCCGCCTGGTCGGCGTGATGGCCTACGAGGCCCAGATCGCCGGCGTGGGCGACAACCCGCCCGGCAACCTCGCCTTCACACAGGCGATCCGCTGGATGCAGGCCCAGTCCCGGCGCGAGCTCATCGCACGCAGGGGCCGCGTCGTCCAGGCCGTCACCCAGATCACCGACCTGGAATTCGTCAACGGCGGCGGCACCGGAAGCATCGAGAAGACCGTCCGCGAGAAAGCCATCACCGAGGTCGCCGCGGGATCGGGCTTCTTCCACCCCCGCCTGTTCGACTTCTACCGGGGCTTCACCGGCCGCCCCGCGGCCCTGTTCGCCCTTCCCGTCGTCCGGCGCCCCGCCCCCGGCGTCATCACCGTCCTCGGCGGCGGCTACCACGCCTCGGGCGCCCCGGGAGCGGATCGCCTCCCCCAGCCCTACCTGCCCTGCGGGCTACGCTACGACCCCGACGAAGGCGCCGGCGAGGTACAGACCCCGCTCCTCGGCCAGGCGACCGATGACCTGCGCGTCGGCGACCGCGTCTGGTTCCGTCACGCCAAGGCGGGCGAACTCTGCGAACGCTTCGCGAGCCTGCATCTGATCGACGGCGACGAGATCGTGGAGGAAGTCCCCACCTACAGAGGCGAAGGCCGGACGTTCCTCTAGAACACCCCCGGCCTCCTCGCGTCCCTCCCGCCCGCGCGCTTCCCGGCTCCGCGGACACCGGCGGCCAGTGTCACCGGCGGCCAGCGTCGCCGGTGACCGACGTCACCTGCGCCGGCGCCGCCAAAGCATGACCACCGCGCTGACCGCCAGAATCGTCCCCACGCCGATCAGGAGCGGCGCCAGGTTCGGCTGCTCCTCCGCCCACAGATCCTCGGGTTCGTCCCCGAACCGGGCCTCCCGTGGCGCGCCGCCCACCACATCACCGATCTTGTCCCCGATGGAGACCAAGAACTGCTTCGCGTTCGACTCGGCCCTGGCGACGGTCCGCCGAGCGACGTTCTTCGGACTCACCCGATCGGCGATGGCGTCAACCGTCTGGGCCAACTCCGCGCGGGTCCGCTCGATCCGCCGCTCCAGCTCCGCGGGATCGGTATCCGCCATGGCTCTCCTCTCATCGCCCCTGCCATTGATCAGTCTGTCAGGTCCGGCCCACTCACGGCACTTCGGCCACCCCGGTAAGTTGACCTGGGAACGATTCCTCGGAGGAACCACATGAAACTCGAGCCCGGCGACGCCGCCCCGGACTTCACGCTCCCCGCCGCCGACGGCACCACCGTGTCACTGGACACCTACCGCGGAAAGCGCGTCATCCTCTACTTCTACCCCGCCGCGATGACCCCCGGCTGCACCAAGCAGGCCTGCGACTTCCGCGACAGCCTGGCCTCCCTGACCGCCGCGGGCTTCGTCGTCCTCGGTGTGTCGAAGGACACCCCGGCCAAGCTCGCCCAGTTCACCGAGCGCGACGCCCTGACCTTCCCCCTCCTGTCCGACCCCGGTCTGGAGGTCCACAAGGCCTACGGCGCCCACGGAGAGAAGATGATGTACGGCAAGACCACCGTCGGAGTCCTGCGCTCCACCTTCGTCATCGACCCCGACGGCAAGATCGAAAAAGCCCTCTACAACGTGAAGGCCACCGGCCACGTCGCCCGCCTCCGCCGCGAACTCGGCGTCGACTAAATGCCCTGTTTCGCCATTTAATGCGGCCTGCACATGCCCCAAGAATTGTCGTATCCATTACGTAACCTTGGGGCATGCCAACGAAGTACACCCCCGAAATATTGGCCGAGGCGGCGGCGAACTCCTTCAGCATCGCCGACGTCCTCCGCCACCTCGGCGTGAAATGGACCGGCGGCTCCCACGCCCACATCAGCCGCCGCCTGAAGCACTTCGGGGTCGACACGTCGCATTTCCGCAGAGTCTCCCCCAACAAGGGGCGGCCGTCGCCGAGACGCCGCCGACCGGAACAGGTCCTCGCCGTACGGCCTGAGGGAAGCCCACGACCAAAGCCTGAGCAGCTCAGACGGAGCCTGATCTCAACCGGGATGCCATACCAGTGCGCTGGCTGTAGGATCGAGGGCGTCTGGCTAGGGCAAGGCCTGACTCTGCACGTTGATCACATCAACGGAAACTGGCTGGACAACAGAAAAGAGAACCTGCGCTTTCTTTGTCCAAATTGCCATTCACAGACAGAGAATTTCGCGGGGAAGAGCAGGGGCCGTAGCCCAAAGGCAGAGGCAGCGTCTTTAGGTGGCGCACAGTATGGGTTCGAATCCCATCGGCCCCACAAAAAAACAAGGAATTACGCGATTGACCTCAGGTCCGTGACCGTCAGCGTAACCCTGTCGAGCCAGGACGCATTCTTTGTCGAAGACTATGTGAACCAGAAACGCGCCCGGTCGAGGTCCGCTGCGATACGTAAAGCGATTCGGTTGCTGCGCGAATCCAGCCTCGAAGAGGACCATGCTGCCGCCTTCGGCGAGCGAAGCATGAGCGAAGGCGCCAGGCCATGGGACCTCACCACGAGGGACGGGGCCGACGAACCGTCACGATGAGATACAGCCGGTCGGCCGCGTGCGAAAAGGGCCGGCATGCGGCCGAACCGGCTGTCGAGCCGGATTCAGTCGGTGCGGCGCAGTAGGAGGGTGACGAAGCCCAGGATGTCGCGGTAGCCGTTCAGCCACATGTCGCGGTGCTCGTGGGCGGCGGCCAGAGCCGCGTCACCGTCGGGGCCGGGGTGGTCCAGGGCCCAGTTGATGAGGGTCCCGGTCCAGGACCATTCGTATTCATCCCATTCGGCGCGTTCACTGGTGTGGGCGTAGACCGTGGCGTATCCGGCGCTCTCGACGAGGGTCACCGTTCCGGAGAGGTCGGCGTATTCGTCGGGTTCGGCGCCGAGTCTGGCAAGCACCTCTGGCGTTGGGGGTGTCTCCCAGAAGCCCTCGCCTACCAGCGCGAGTCCTCCGGGGCGCAGGTGGCGGCGCACGCCGTCCAGGGTCGGCTTCAATCCGCCGAACGCGTGAGTGGCGCCCACGCAGAGCACGAGGTCGTACAGCTCTGCGGAGGTGAAGTCGGTGGCCGAGATGTCATGAAGCCGGATCCGATCCGCGAGTCCGCGGCGGTCGGCGTCTTCGCGTGCCGACGTCAGGCCCTGCCGGGAGATGTCCACCCCGTCTGCCGTCGCCTCCGGGTAGAGCTCCAGTGCCCGCAATGTCCAGGCCGCCTCGCCACACCCGAGGTCGAGGATCCGCGCCCCGGCGGGGAGCTTCGCCCGGGTGAGGAGGCGTTCCAGATGTGTCTCGCTCACCGGTGCGGCGATCGGGTGGTCAAGATGGGCGATGTGACTGATTAACTGACGGTCCATCGGGCCAAGTATGTCGATGGGCGGCACCGTATGCCACTCGGTAAAAGCGACGGTCGAAAGGCGACGGATCGTCACCGGCGGGACCTCCGAGAACGGCCGAACCGCTCGACCGGCCAGGCGGCCTTCATCAGCCTCCGAAGCCTCCACCACCTCCACCGCCGAAGCCTCCACCACCGAAGCCTCCGCCGCCGAAGCCTCCACCACCGAAGCCTCCGCCGCCGAACCCACCGCCGCCGAAACTTCTGCCGCCCGAGTTATCGTCCCACCTGAACTCCCTGCCTCCTCCCAGGCCTCCCGAACCGTGGTCTCCCCATGATCGGTCCGACTTGAAGCTTCTCCACGACCGATCCGGCTTGAAGTTCCCGCGGAATCTGTCCGAGTTGAAGTCCTTCTTGAACTTGAAGTTCTTCTTGAAGTGGTCTCGGTTGTGGTGGTCGAAGAAGTGGTGGCGGTCGAAGAACCTGTGGTGCCGCCGATGCGAGCACCACCAGCAGTTCGGCTGGTTCCTCCACCATCTGCTCACGCATACCCAGTGGCCGTGTCTCCTGCAGCAGAAGCGGCCGTTGCGCCATATGCAGCGATGCGGGGCGGCGGTGACGGTCGCCTGTTGCGAGGCCGCGGCCATCGTCGTCTTCGCGAGGCTTGGAGTGGCCGAGGCCTGAGAGGCCTGCGGCGTCCCGAGGACCAGGCCGGTAAGGATCGCCGGGCCCAGCAGCATGACGCGTTGTTTGGCATGCACGGGCGTTCCCCCTTCGCTCCGGGGTCGCCGAAGGGTGGCCGTGCGGCGGCCCAGGGCCGACATAACGCCGATATAAAGAGAATAACCTGAGGGGACGGGCCGCGGGTTTCAGGTGGGGAGCCCTCGGGTGCCGCCGTTATGGGTTGCCGGATCGCGCGACGCGTCCTCTTCGTCGCGCGACCCGGCGTTGTTGTGATCCGCCATCACAAACAATCTCCCTTTACTCACCCCGGAGGGTGCTCCCGGAAACCATGGTGCCCAACAGGCCGTAAAGAGCGCGTAAGCCGTACACGATGTGCGACCTGAGTCGTAGCCTGCCCTCCCCCTTGAGGGGGAAAGGCGGTGATCTGCGCATACGTATTGTGGTGATGTGTTCGGCAGACTACGCGCCTGGAGTCGGCGCCATCCCAGGATCGTGGACGCCCTGTGGCTGGCGCCGTTCCTGCTGATCTCGCTGGTCAACATACTGGTCATCGTCGACTCCGGTGGCTCTCCCTGGGGTGGTCTGAACATCGGTCCATGGGGGTTCCTGGGGCTCGGCCTGGTGCTGACCGTTCCGCTGTTGTGGCTGCGGAAATGTCCTCTCACGGTGTTCGCGATCGTCTCGCTGACGAGTTTCGGCCAGTGGCTCATCGGCGTTCAGCCCCTCGTCTTCAATGTGTCCGTGCTCATCGCCATGTACGGCGTGGCGTCGCGCTGCCTGCTGCGCTGGGCGGTCGCCGCGCTCATGGTCGCCGAGCTGGGACTCGCCCTTTCCTTCGGGCGGATCACAACGGATCCGGAACCCGGGCCTTTCATCACGACTTCGGTGTTCGTCGTCACGGTGTGGATCACGGGGATCTACGCCAACACCCGCCGCCGCTATCTGGAGAGCCTGGAGGAGCGGGCCGAGCGGGCCGAGCATGAGCGTGACCAGCAGGCTCGGCTGGCCGCTGCGGCCGAGCGGACCAGGATCGCCCGTGAGCTGCACGACGTGGTCGCGCACAACGTGAGTGTGATCATCGTCCAGGCTGACGGGGCGAGCTACGCGATCAACAGCAATCCCGAGCAGGCGCGCAAGGCCATGGAGACCATCTCCGTCACGGGCCGGCAGGCTCTGGCCGAAATGCGCAGGATGGTCGGTGTGCTGCGGACCGACGGGGGCACCGAAGACTACGCTCCGCAGCCGAGCCTGTCGCAGCTGGGCGAGCTGATGGACCATGTGCGTGCTTCCGGGCTGCCCGTCGACCTTCGGATCACCGGCGCCGTGAAGGAACTCCCCGGAGGGGAGCAGCTGACGGTGTACCGGATCATCCAGGAGGCGCTGACCAATACCCTCAAACATGGCGGCCCCGGCAGCAGCGCCGCGGTCGAGATGGAGTACGGCTCGCGCGAGCTGCTTTTGCGTGTGACCGACGACGGTCGCGGTGCCGCGGCGCCCCGGAGCCCGGACGGGCACGGCCTGGTCGGCATGCGGGAGCGGGTCGCCATGTTCGGCGGGAGCGTCGAGGCCGTACCTCGACCGGGCGGAGGGTTCCAGGTGACCGTGCGGCTGCCGATAGGCGAGACCGGAGCGAGCCGGGCCGCGTGACGAGCGAGCCCGACGCAGTGAGCGGAGCCGCCGGCCGAGGAACGAGGCCGTCGGCGAAGCGAACGAGGAGCGGCGAGCGACCAATGAGCACAGCAAGCGAGCCCGACGCAGTGAGCGGAGCGGCGGGCGACCGATGGACAACACGATGACGAGTCGTTGGCTGAGGAGGTCGTATGGGCGATGAGCGGTCGGCGATTCGCGTGATGCTGGTGGACGATCAGAAGCTGTTACGGGCCGGGTTCCGCATGGTGCTCGACGCGCAACCGGACATCGAGGTCGTCGCGGAGGCGGGCGACGGAGCCGTGGCGGTCGAGCTGACGCGGACGACCGAGGTCGACGTCGTGCTGATGGACGTGCGGATGCCGGTCATGGACGGGGTGGAGGCGACCCGGCTGATCTGTGCCGCCGCCCAGGGCCCCCGCGTGCTGATCTTGACCACGTTCGACCTGGACGAATACGCGTTCGCCGCGTTGAAGGCGGGTGCTTCGGGGTTCCTGCTGAAGGATGTGCCGCCTTCGGATCTGGTCAGCGCGATCCGCTCGGTGCACAGCGGAGACTCGGTGGTGGCGCCGAGCACGACGCGGAGGTTGCTGGAGCGCTTCGCCGTTCATCTTCCGTCGCCGGGCGCGGCCGAGCCGGTGGCGCTCAGCGGGCTGACCGCGCGGGAACGGGAGGTGCTGGTGCTGGTGGCGCGGGGTCTGTCGAACATGGAGATCGCCGGTCGGCTGGATCTGGCCGAGGCGACGGTCAAGACGCATCTGGGCCGGATCCTGGCCAAACTGGATCTGCGGGATCGGGCTCAGGTGGTGATGTACGCCTATGAGACCGGTCTCGTCACCCCTCATTCGGCCGGTTAGGCGGCTCCGTGTGGCCGTCGCCCGGGATCTCCGGCGCGTTCCGCGCGTCCCGGAGCGGGGCTTGACCGGTTTTCCGGTGGTCCGGTCCGCCTCAGAGGTCCGGTCCGCCTCAGGGGTTCAGTCCGCCTCAGGGGTCTCGCCCACTTCAGGGGTCTCGCCCGTCTCGGCCGAATGACCGAGACGGGGTTACTCCGCAGGTAGGAGTGATCCTTTGGGAGACGCCCTGAGGTGGAAGCGAAGTCCGTTCTCTCGCCCGATGGCAGGCGTTTCCCCCGGCAATAGCGTCTATCTCGTCATAACGCATATGTTGCCGAGGAGAGTTGACGTGACCGTCACCGGAGAGGTCGGCGCGTGGAGCGCGCGGGGAGATGCTGCGGCTGCCGTGGTGGCCAGGGGGCTGACCAAGATGTACGGCCAGGGGGACGCGGCCGTGCACGCCCTTCGGGGGGTGGACATCTCCTTCGCGACGGGCGCCTTCACCGCGATCATGGGGCCCTCCGGGTCCGGCAAGTCCACGCTGATGCACTGCCTGGCCGGGCTGGACACGGTCAGCGGCGGGCAGGTGCACATCGGTGACGTGGAGCTCACCGGGCTGGGCGACAAACAGCTCACCATGCTCCGCCGCGAGCGGATCGGCTTCATCTTCCAGGCTTTCAACCTGTTGCCGACGCTGACCGCCGAGCAGAACATCCGGCTCCCGCTGGAGATCGCCGGGCGGCAGGCCGACCAGGATCTGTTCGACCGGGTCGTGGAGACCGTGGGCCTGCGTGACCGCCTCGGCCACAAGCCGTCCGAGCTGTCGGGCGGCCAGCAGCAGCGGGTCGCGGTGGCCCGCGCTCTGATCAGCAAGCCTCAGGTCATCTTCGCCGACGAACCGACCGGCAACCTTGACTCCCGCAGCGGCGCCGAGGTGCTGTCCTTCCTGCGCACGTCGGTGCGTGAGCTCGGCCAGACCATCGTGATGGTCACCCATGACCCGGTCGCGGCCTCCTACTCCGACCGCGTGGTGTTCCTCCGCGACGGCCTGCTGGTCAGCGAGATCTTCCAGCCGACCCCGCAGACCGTGCTCGACACGCTGATGAAGCTGGAGGCCTGAGTTGTTCAGGACGACTCTGGCCGGTCTGCGGGCGCACAAGCTGCGTCTGCTGCTCACCTCCCTGGCGATCGCGCTGGGGGTGGGTTTCATCGCCGGCACGTTCGTGCTCACCGACACCATGGAGGCGGGCTTCACCGAGAAGTTCGCCGCGGCGGCCGACAAGATCGACGTCGCCGTGATGCCCGAGATGACCGACAAGGCTCGCACGGCGCCGAGCGTCTCCGACGCCACGTTGGAGAGGATCCGCTCCATCGACGGGGTCGCCGACGCGCAGGGGCTCGTGCAGGGCACGTCCGCCCTGGTCGGCAAGGACGGCAAGGCCGCGGGAGACTATCCCACGGCCGGCGTCTCCATCCCCGAGGGCTCGCTCAACCGCATCCCGATCACCAGCGGTTCGGCGCCGAAGACCGCGGCGCAGGCCGTACTCGACGAGAACACCGCCAAGACCCGCGGCTTCAAGGTGGGCGACACCGTCACGGTGCTGGACTCCAAGAACGCCAAGCACGAGTTCACGCTGGTGGGCCTGTTCGACGTCGGCCTCAATCAGGAACTCTCCTACACCGGCGCGGTCGGTTTCACCACCGGCATGGCCCGGACGATGACCGGGGAGAAGGGTTTCCGGGAGGTCGACGTCGTGGCCGCCGAAGGCGTGACGCAGGAGACACTGCGCGGGTCGGTCGCCACGGCCCTGGGGCAGGATTACAAGGTCGTGACCGGCGAGCAGTACGCCGACGAGATGGTCAAGGCCAACGGCGCCGACACCGAGTTCCTCACCATAGGCCTGCTGTTGTTCGGCCTGGTGGCGATGTTCGTGGCCGCACTGGTCATCTACAACACCTTCAACATCCTGGTCGCCCAGCGGACCCGTGAGATGGCGCTGCTGCGCTGCATCGGCGCGACCCGCGGGCAGGTGTTCGGGTCCATCGTGCTGGAGTCCGCCGTGGTCGGCCTGCTGTCGTCGTCGCTGGGCCTGCTGCTGGGCTACGGCCTGGGCACGGGAGCGATGGCCGTGCTCACCGCGGTCGGCGCGCCGCTGCCCGCCGCGACCGCTGCCCTGACGCCGCGCACGATCGGTCTCGGCATGCTGGTCGGCCTTGTCGTCACGATGGGCGCGGCGCTGATGCCCGCGCGGTCGGCGACGAGGGTGGCGCCGATCGCGGCGCTGCGTTCGCAGATCGAGGAGCGCACGTTCAGGGCCGGCGTGATCCGGGTGATCTTCGCGGCGCTGTTCCTGGTCGCGGGTGCGGGCGCCACGGTGGCCGGGGTGAGCATGGAGCCCGGGCAGGCCGCGCTCATAGTGGTGATGGCGGGCGGCTCGCTCGTCTTCCTCGCGGTGCTGATCCTCGGCCCGGTGATCGTCAAGCCGCTCAGCGCCTTCGCGGGCTGGCTGCCCGCCAGGCTTTTCGGAGTGCCCGGCAAACTCGCCGTGGACAACTCCCAGCGCAATCCCAAGCGGTCGGCCACCACCACCGTGGCACTCACCGTGGGCGTGACGCTGATGACGCTCATCGCCGTCCTCACCGGCACCATACGGGTGACCTACGCCCTGAAGCTCGACGAGCAGTTCCCGGTCGACTACATGATCCAGGCGCAGGCCCACGATTCCAGCCTGCCTCGCGCGCTGGCCGAGGACCTGCGGACCAGGCCCGAGCTGACCTCGGTCGCCGCGTTCCGCAAGACCCTGGCCAAGGTCGGGAACGGGGACGGCGAGTACGAGGTCGGAACGTTCACCGCGCCCGCGGACTTCAAACCCGAGCTCACCACGGGTTCGATCGACCTCCTCAAGCCGGGCACCGCGATCGTCGCCGACTACGTCGTCGAGGAACTCGGGGTCAAGGCCGGTGACCGGCTCCAGGTGCGGACGGCCAAGGCGGGCGCGGTCGAGCTCACCATCGTGTCCACCTTCGACTCCGACAGCACCAGCCTGCCCGGGGTGACCGTGCCGGACAAGGAGTTCGAGCGCTACTTCGGTGCGCTCGACGACAGCCGGGTGCTGGTCAACGCCAAGGACGGCGTCGACCCCGGCAAGGCTCGTAAGGTGGTCGAGGCGGCGGCTCAGCCGTACCCGACGGCCAAGGTCGCCAGTTCGACGGAGGCCCGGGGCCAGTTCGACGAGGCGCTCGACATGATGCTGATGATCGTCACCGGCCTGCTGGGGCTGGCGGTCGTCATCTCCCTGCTGGGTATCGCCAACACGCTGTCCCTGTCGGTTCATGAGCGGACCCGCGAGTCGGCGCTGCTGCGGGCGCTCGGCCTGACCCGGCCCCAGTTGCGGCGGATGCTCTCGGTCGAGGCGCTGGTCCTGGGCCTCATCGGCGCGCTGGTCGGCGTGACGCTGGGCGTCATGTTCGGCTGGGCCGCGGCTCAGACGATGACGGAGGACGTCGTGTTCCAGCTTCCGGTCCTGCAGATCCTCGCGTTCGTGGCGCTGTCCGGCCTGGCCGGGGTGGTCGCCGCCGTGCTCCCGGCCCGCAAGGCGGCACGCGCCTCCATCGTGGGCTCGCTCGCCGGCAGCTGACCGGGGGTGGGCCCGCTCACCGGCGACCGGCAGGTTTCCCTTCGTGTGGGCCCGCTCATCGGCACCCGGCCGGGTCTCCCTCCGTGGCCGGGGCGCCTTCTATCGGGGGCGGCGCCCCGGCCACTGTTCCGCCACCGCCTCGGGGTTGAGCAGTGGCCGGATGGCGAGTTCTCCCGTGGTCTTGTCGATCACCACGCATCCGGCGCCGACCGTGTCAGGCAGCACGCTGGGGTCGTCGGCCTCGGGCTCCTTCGGCCAGGCGACATAACCCTCGCTGAAGGTGTATATCCGGATCTCCGCGGCGGAGCCGGGGCTGCGGACGCCGTTGAAGTACTCCTCGGCCACGGCCCTGGCCTGGTCGAGATTCACAGTCGCCGCCCCTCCCTGTCGATCACCACACAGAAGACGCCGGTCACCGACTCGTACGGCGGCTCGACCGACATGTGACCACGCTGCGCGTCGATCCAGACCACCTCTCCGTTGGAGTTCACCGCGTTCCACGCGTGGCTGCCACCGGCCGGCCAGCGGTTGATGATGATCGCGGCGGCGCCGTGCCCTCCCGCCAGCAACGCCTGGGCGATCGGGACGTAGGCGTGCCGCCCCTGCCCCACGTACTGGAAGCGCTGCCCCAGCCACCGCTCGGCCCGGGCCACTCCCCCGGCCTCGCCGGTGAGCAGCGGCTTGCCGCCCCGGTCGTACTCCGGCCGCCGAGGCGCGGCCACCGTCGGCGCGCCGTACCAGGTGGACAGCACCGCCAGCGCGCAGTCCAGCGCGTTGGTCGCCCGGAACGGGTCATCGGCGGCCCCGGCCCCATTGATCATTCTGATCCACATGCCCCGCGGATCGGGGAAGCGCCGTGGCACCCCCTGTTCCGTCACGGGCACGGCCCGCACCATGTCCTCCTGGATCTGCGGGTCAGGCCTCGCCAGCCCCCCGGCCACGCCGTACGGCCTGCACCGGTCCAGGCGCAGCGGCCTCCAGCGCACGCGCTCGGGCTGCCGTGGCGCCGCCACCACGACCGACCCCGAAACCTCCAGTTCGAAGTCCCGCCACCGCTGCCCGTCCGCGGTCACGACGGGGTTGTAGACCCCCTCGGGCAAGAACATCTGAGTCACACGGTCCCCCTCGCCACCCGTTCCGGGCCCGATGCTAGGGCGGACGCTCGCACGACGGCGATGAGTTGACCCATTTCTTGACGTGCGAATCCGTCTCTCACGGCATGGCGGGCCCGCCCGGAGGCGGACAGCGGATCCGCGGTGACCCATTCGACGCCCAACGGAATAAGAAAACGTGACTTTTGTCCGGTCTAACACATCAACGGGATGACATGTCGTAATTGTTTGAGCCCTGATAGCACTTGTTCGTCGGTCTCGTCCGCGGTCAATATCGTCGCCATCCCCCCGTCCGTCGCCAGGTTCCAGAAAGGCGCACGCGATTGAGCATCACCGACAGGCCTGAGGCTCCGGCCGAAGGCACCCACGACATCAACCGCCTCCGCAAGAACGCCGTGGGGCTGGTGGGCGTCATTTTCATGGCGGTCGCCACCGCGGCCCCCATCACCGCGATGACCGGCAACGTCCCGATCGTCGTCGGCTTCGGCAACGGCCTGGGCGTGCCCGCGGGATACCTCGTGGCGACCATCGTGCTCACCGTCTTCTCCGTCGGCTACGTGGCGATGGCCAAGCACATCACCTCCGCCGGCGCCTTCTACGGCTATATCTCCCACGGCCTGGGCCAGGTCGCCGGCATGATCGCCGGCCTGCTCGCCACGATGGCCTACGTCGTCTTCGAGGCCTCGATCATCGGGTTCTTCGCCTACTCGGCCAACGACACCTTCAAGAGCCTGGCCGGCGTGAACATCCACTGGCTCTGGTTCGCCCTCCTCGGCCTGGCCCTGAACGCGATTCTCACCTACTTCGACATCAACCTGACCGCCAAGGTCCTGGGCGTCTTCCTGGTCACCGAGATCCTCATGCTCGGGCTGACCGCCGTCGTCACCCTGTTCCACGGCGGCGGCCCGGACGGCCTCATGGCCGGCACGCTCAACCCGGCGGGCGCCTTCTCCGTCACCGGCCTGCAGGAAGGCGCGGTCGGGCTCGGCCTGTTCATGTGCTTCTGGTCCTGGGTCGGGTTCGAGTCGACCGCGATGTACGGCGAGGAATCCCGCGAGCCCAAGAAGATCATCCCGATCGCGACCCTGGTCTCGGTGGTCGGCATCGGCCTGTTCTACACCTTCGTCTCCTGGATGACCGTGGCCGCCAACGGCGTGAAGGCGCCGCAGATCGCCGTCAAGGAGCTCGCGGGCATCTTCTTCAACCCGACGAGGGAACTGGTCGGCGAATGGGCGGTCGACCTGTTCAAGGTCCTCATCCTGACCGGCTCGTTCGCGTGCTCGATGGCCTTCCACAACTGCGCGTCCCGCTACCTGTACGCGATCGGCCGCGAGGACCTGTTCCCCGGCACCCGTGCGACCCTGGGCTCCACCCACCCCAAGCACGGCTCGCCGCACATCGCGGGATTCGTGCAGACCGCGATCTCCGTGGTGATCGTGCTGGCGTTCTTCTTCGCCGGGATGGACCCCTACCTGCACGTCTACACCCTGCTCGCGGTGCTCGGCACGCTGGCCGTCCTGATCGTGCAGACCCTCTGCTCGTTCTCGGTGATCGGTTACTTCCACGTCAGGAAGAAGCATCCCGAGACCTCGTCGTGGTGGCGCACCTTCCTGGCCCCGCTCGCCGGCGGCCTGGCGATGGCCTACGTGGTCCTGCTGCTGTTCCAGAACCAGGAGGCCGCCGCCGGGGATGCCTCCAAGTCCCTGTTCTTCACCCTGATTCCCTGGATCGTGCTCGGCTTCGCCGTCCTCGGTGCCGCCCTGGCCTTCTACCTGAAGATCCGCAGGCCCGAGAAGTACGCGATCATCGGCCGGATCGTGCTGGAGGACACCGTCGAGCGCGACTGACAGAGATGATGTAGGGGAGCACCTCCCGCCAGGGCCTGACCCAGCGACTGACTGACCTGGGGTCCTCAACGGGATCTGTCGGCCTGGGGCGGGAGGTGCTCGATGCACCCACCGGACGTGGCGTTGTGACCTCATAGGAGCCTGGCCAGAGGCCCCTTCTCTGTCTTGTCCGCGTTGCCCGGCCGGTGCGTGCCGCCCTGCCCCTCGGTCAAGACGACAGGACGACGATGGCCTCCATTACACCCCACACCACGACGATCATCGAGGTTGCCGGTGGTGTGGACACCCACCAAGACACCCACACCACAGCCGTGGTCGACCCGGTGGGGCGGGTGCTGGGCAGCGAGCAGTTCCCGGCCGACACCGCCGGGTACACCGCGCTCCTGGCCTGGATGCAGGGGTTTGGGATGATCAGGATCGTCGGCGTCGAAGGCACCGGCGCCTACGGGGCCGGGCTGGCCCGCTACCTGCGCGAGCAGGGCGTGGAGCTGGCCGAGGTCGACCGTCCCGACCGCAAGACCCGCCGTTTCCAGGGCAAGTCCGACCCGATCGACGCGATCCAGGCCGCCAAGGCCGCCCTGGCCGCAGACCGGACCGGCACCCCCAAGCAGCGCGATGGCCAGGTAGAGGCTCTGCGATGCCTGCGGATCGCCCGCCGCTCGGCGATCGACCAGCGCGCCGATGCACAACGCCAGATGAAAGCCCTGATCGTCACCGCGCCCGACGACCTGCGTCAACCCCTGCGCCGGCTACCGATCAAGGCGCTGATTGCCACCTGCGCCGCGCTGCAGCCCGACCCAGCCCACGCAGGCGACCCGGCCACCGCCACCCAACTCGCGCTACGTTCCCTGGCCCGCCGCCACCAGCAGCTCACCACGGAGATCGCCGATCTCGATCAGCTCTTGGAGCCCTTGGTGGCCGCCATCAACCCCGATCTGGTCGCCGTCTTCGGCGTCGGCCCCGACGTGGCCGGACAGCTCCTGGTCACCGCCGGGGAAAACCACGGCCGGCTCGGCTCGGAGGCCGCCTTCGCCATGCTCTGCGGCGTCGCCCCGATCCCGGCCTCATCCGGCAAGACCACCCGGCACCGCCTCAACCGCGGCGGTGACCGGCAAGCCAACGCCGCCCTGTACCGCATCGCCCTGGTCCGTCTGCGCTGGGACCCGCGCACCCGCGCCTACATGGAACGACGTACCCAAGACGGTCTATCCAAGAAAGAGATCATCCGCTGTCTCAAGCGCTACATCGCCCGCGAGCTCTACCAGGTCATCGCCAAGAATGATCAAGACCTCGCCGCTTGACATCAATAGGAGCATCCCTCCACGAGGTACGGCCTGCGCCCCCGCGGAATCCCCGCGGGGGCGCAGGCCGTGACGCCTGTTCCCGCCCTCTTACCGCAGCGCGGCGATCACCTCTCCGGCGGCACGTTCACCTTCGGTGGCGCCGCCGTTCATGAATCCCTGGAAGTCGTAGGAGCAGTGCTCACCGGCGATGTGCACGTTGCCCTGGCGCGTTCCCTCATAGCCGGCATACCTGTGCAGATAGCCGACAGGCCAGTAGGAGTAGGCGCCAAGCGAGTAGGGGTTGTTGTGCCAGGCCGACAGTTGTGCCCGGCCGTTCCACCGCGCCTTCGTCCCGGGAAAGACCGTGTCGATCCGCGTCAGCGTCGAGGCCACGAGATCACGGACATAGGAATCGGCGTCGGTGGCGAACGGGGTGGACGGGTTGAGGGAGCGGGCCGCGTTGCCGCCGCCGTACTGGATGAGCACGCCGGTCGAGCCGGCCTGGCCCTTGGTGGTGTCCCAGCACTGCTGGAAGGGCAGGTCGGTGAAGCAGTCCCCGGCCGACACACCGGGCCAGGGACCGGTGCCGACCCAGGGGCGACTGGTGAACTGCATGTTGAGCTTGGTGACGTAGCCCATCCGGGCGTCGCGCAACAGGTTCGTCATGCGGGCGTCGAACCCGGCGCGTGACAGGTCGAGGCGCTGCAGGATCGGCAAGGGGACGGTGATGATCGTGTGGTCGGCGACGACGGTCTTGACGGTTCCGCCGTTGTCGAAGGTGAGCGTCTGGGTGCCGTCGTCGTTCGCCCGTACGGCCAGCAGCTGCCAGCCCATCTGGATCGAACCGGACGGCAGCGCCGCCGCCATGGCCTGCGGCAGCTGGTCGTTGCCGCCGACGATGTGGTACCGCTCATCCGACAGGCCCCAGACGTTGAAGTGCCCCGGATTGGGTTGGTAACCCATCAGCAGCACCAGCGCGAGGGAGGACTGGTCGACCGTCTCGGCTCCATACTCGACGTTGTAGGCGACGTCGAGAAAGCGGCCCAGGTTCGAGGCGTAGCCGCCGGGCACACGGGAGTCGATCCATTGGCGGATCGACATGTTGTCCAGCGCCGTGCCCTCGGGCGTCGTGCTGTTCCACGTCACCTCGCCCGCGGCCTGCAGGTCGGCGTGCAGCGCCTGGTACATCTCCTTGAAGTCGGCGTCGGCCTGGGAGCGCGGGTAGTAGGCGCCGTTGAAATGCAGGATCTCCTCGGCGCCGTTCGGCCCGGCTCCGGCGAAGTTGATCGTGGGCAGGCCGAACCGGCGGCACAGCTCCAGCATCTTCTTGTGCTCGACGTCGATCAGCTCGCCGCCGATCTCGGAAGTCTGGCCGCCCGTCCAGTGGGAGCGCTGGGAATACATCCGGCCGCCGATCCGTGACGGGTTCGCCTCGTAGAGGACGGGGGTGGCTCCGGCGTCCCTGAGAGTGAGTGCCGCGGTGAGACCGGCGATCCCGGCCCCGATGACGGCCACCCGGGCGGGCTTGAGCGGCTTGACCGCCGGGGTGACGTCGGCGCGGGCGCGGCCCTGCAGGGAGCCGAGCGCGGTGACCGCCAGGCCGGCCAGCGCGGCGCGCTTGAGCAGCTCGCGCCGGGCGAGACCATCAGGTTCGGCGGCCGCCTCGGCGCGCAGCCCGCGCAGGTCCTCGACGGGGATCTTGATGCGGCGGGCGTCGTGGTGTTCGGCCGCGAGGCGCTGGAGCGCACGCAGGGATGAGGTTCGTGCCATGGGGGGTGGCCTCCTGATCGTGTTGGCGATCAGCATGGAGACTGGGGAGCTCCCGCGGCAGTCGGCATCGCGTAACCGATCTCGGCCATCACATGACACTGTGCCGCACGAAGCCGAGCATCGTAAAATTACTTAGCCTGGTTACCTAACATCGAACGGCTCGTTACCTAATATCAAACGGCTCGCGACTTTCCCGGTAAGGAGCGCGAGCGACAGCCCGCGGCCAACCTCCCAGCTCCAGGACTTACCAGTGGAGTGACAGCTCACCGTCCGGAGGATGAGGCACACCGCGCGTGCGGCCGGACATCCGTAGAACTTCGTAGTTCGTCTCCCTAGAATCTGTCGACACCGCCCATAAGAACCCAGTCATGGCGGGAGTCGTGGTGCCATGCTGCCGGGTTTCCGAGCACCCCCTGTTCCCGGACCAGCAGATCGCCGACCACCGTCGTCCGCGAGCCGACCGCCAGCCGTCGGCTTGCCAAACGGCCTTTTGGCACCACGCAGGAACATACATAGGAAGCTCTCCGAAGGAGCACGATGGTGGTGGATGTGTCGTACGGCGGGCCGAAACAGAGCGAGAACGTGACACCGCTGGTCAGCAGGTCCGCCGAATTTGAACAACTGGAGGCGATGGTCGAACGCCTGCTCCGGGGGGACGGTCCCGCCGTCGTCGACATCACCGGTGAAGCAGGAATCGGCAAGAGCCGACTGATGGGCGAGTTCTGCCGGCGGGTGAGAGAGTGCGGGGTGACGGTGCTGCGCGGCCGGGCCACCGAATACGAGCGGCACATCCCGTTCCAGCCGCTGACCGACGCCTTCGCCGACCTCGACCACCTCGCGCTGAGCCCGGTCTCGGAGCTGTTCGAGGCGGCCTTTCCCGTCCTGCACGGCGTCAGCGGTGTCAACGGAGAGCCATCTCCTCCTACGGTGCACGGCCATGCCGATCGCTTCGGTCTTTACCGGGCGACCGCGGCGCTGCTGGCGCACCTCGGCCAGTCGGGAGCGGTGGTGGCGCTGGACGATCTGCACTGGGCCGACCCCGCCTCGCTGGAACTGCTCGACTACCTGATCCGGCACCCCGTGTGCGCCCCGGTGCTGCTGGTCATCGCGCGCCGGAACCGGCAGACCTCGGCGTCACCGGCCGCCGCGCTCGCCCGCGGGGTCGACACCGGAGCGGTGCTGCGCCTGGAGCTGGGACCGCTCACCGAACGCGAGTGCGTCGAGGAACTCGCCCCGGACCTGCCGCGCAGCCATGCCGCGGAACTTTACGCCGCCAGCGAGGGCAACCCCCTGTACTTCCACACCCTCCTGCACGCCCACCGCAGCGGCGCGCCGATCCGCCGCGGCCCCGCTCTCGCGTACACCCGGGCCGCCGGGAGCCGCCCGGGCAGCCTGCCGACCGGACTCGGATCGTTGCTGCTCGACGAGCTGACACCGCTGACACCGCCTCAGCGCCGGACCGTCGAGGCGATCGCGGTGCTCGGCGACCACGCCACGCCTGCCGTACTCGGCCCGGTGAGCGAGCGTGACGAGGCGGAACTCGACGACGACATCCGCGCGCTGACCCGACGCGACCTCGTTCGAATCTGCTCAAGTGGGCGGTGGACGCTGCGCCACCCGGTGATCCGGGCGCTCGTCTACGAAAGCATCGACCCTCGGCGGCGAACCGAGATTCACCGCCGGGCGGCGGCCGAGCTGGCCCGGGCAGGTGCGGCCGTCGGCGAACGAGCACATCACATCGAACGATCGCTGACCGGCTGGGATCCGGACGCGGTCGCCGTGCTGATCGAGGCGGCCAAGCAAGCCGAGGCGACCGCCCCGGCGACCTGCGCCCATTGGCTGGAGGTGGTGCTCCGGCTGCTGCCAGGCACGTCCGAGCGCAAGGCCATGCGCGGCGAACTGATGCTGCTGCGCGCCCGCGCCCTCGGCGTGAGCGGCGCCCTGAAGGAAAGCCGTGACCTGCTGCACGAAGTGATCAGCGCCTCGGGACCGGACGACGCGCCCTTCCGGGCGGAGGCGGTCGCGCTGTGCGCGGTGATGGAGCGACATCTTGGACGCTTGCCGGAGGCTACCGCGCTGCTGCGCCGCGAGCTGTCCCGGCGGCCTCCGCCATCGCCCCGGCACGCCGTCTCCCTCGGACTGGAGCTGGGATCGGCCGCGTTGTTCGCAGCGTGTTACCCCGAGGCTCGCGAGGAGATCGGGCGTGCCCTCGCGGCCGCGCGTTCGCTCGGCGATGAGATCGGCGAGGCGAGCGCCCTCGCGCTGGCCGCCATGGGAGAGGCTTACGAGGGTGAGACGGCCAAGGCGCGGGCGTTCGCCGGCCGGGCGGCGAGGCTGGCGGACGCGCTGACCGACAACGACCTCTTCGCCCTGTGCGAGCCGCTGACCTGGCTGGGCTGGACGGAGGTGTTCCTGGAGGCCTACGCCGACGCGGAGCGCCATGCCGACCGTGGCGCGGAGATCGCTCGCCGAAGCGGTCAGATTTATCTGATCCCACATTTTTTGCTGTGCAAGGCGTACGCCCATCTCCAAGCCTGCCGGCTGCCGTCCGCTCTGGAACTGGTGGAGGAGGCCGAGCCCATCGCGCGGGCCATCGGCAGCAGCGAACTCCTGGCGTTCACGCTCGGATTCAAGTCTCTGATCCTGCTGTACTCATGTCCGCCGGGCGATACACGTGCTCTGGTCCTCAGCGAGGAGGCCGTGGCCACGGCGGGCTCAAGCGACAGTTGGTGGGCGTCCCTCACCTGGAGCATCCTCGGCTACTCGGCGATGGCCGCCGGCGACCCGCACCGGGCCAGGGAAGTCCTGCTGCGCGCGGGCGGCGGGAGCGAGCTGCGGCGGCTGCATCCCTGGGCCCGCCCCGGCTACCTGGAGCTGCTCGTCAACACCGCCGTCGCCACCGGTGACCTGGAACACGCCGAGCGCTGGTCCTCACGCGCCCGGGAGGAAGCGGACCGGCTGGATCTGCCGGCCCAGCGCGGAGTCGCGTTGCGCGGCGTGGCCGCGGTCGCGGCCCACCGGGGCGACAGCGCGACGGCGGCGCAGATGCTGGCCGAGGCCGCGCAGGAGTGCGCGCGATCCGGCGCGTCGCTTCGGGAGGCTCACGCCCTGCTGCTCGGTGCCCCGCTGATGGAAGCGGCTGGAAATCCCTCCCGGGCCGCCGCCATGTGGCGTCGCGGCCATCGCCTCGCCACCGACGGTGGCGCGCGTCTGCTGATCGGTCTGGCCGAACGCGCGCGACCGGCAGCGATCGAGGACTCGTTCGAGCCCTCGAACGAGCTGGCCATGCTGACGGCACGCGAGCGGGAAGTCTCCCGGCTGGTCGCCGAAGGCCTCACCAACCAGGAGATCGCGATCAGGCTCTACCTCAGCCACCGCACGGTCGAGACCCATATTTCCCGGGTCTACCGCAAGACCGGCGTGTCCTCCCGGGTCGGTCTTGCGGCTCTGGTCACCCGCAACAGCGCCGATTAGGCGATCAGGTTCAAGAAGTCTTGTCGCTTTCAGCGTTCGCAGGAGATCGAGGATCGCTTGATCGGAAGACGATCGGATGATTCACAGGGCCCACACGTCAGACACGGGACGCATTGTCGTGGCGCGAGATCCGAATCGCCCGCTCACGGGAACGGATGGGGATCGAACGGCAGGTCCTCGTAGTCGAGGCGGGACGGCAGGCGGCCCAGCTTCCACGGCACCTCCAGCAATCTCACCAGTCCCCGGGTCCGCCGGTACACATGGCCGAAGGTCATCGGCAGGGCTCCGGGCACTATCACCTTCGCCGCGTGCAGGCCGAGCCGTTCCCGGATCGCGGGGAAGGTCTGGTCGACGACGATCACGTCCATGGACTTCCGTTCGAGACGCTCAGCCAGATCTGTCAGGAGCGTGCCCAGGTCCGCCACCGGGCGTGGCCGGCCCGGCCAGATCTCCTGCCACGGGAGCGAAACGTCGCGATCACCGAGGAGAAACTCGTATCGGGCTCTGGCCTCAGGCAACGTGTAGACGGCCACATGATCGTCCATGGTCCTGACGAGATCCGGCGCGGCGAGCATCGGCAGCAGACGGTCGCGATCGAATCGGCCGGGGTCGCTTCGCGGCATCCCGATGCTCTCGAAGGCATTGACGACGACTTCGACGGTGGCCGAGCGGATGGCCTCGCGCGGATCCAGGTGGGCTCCGGCGGCGAAGAACACCTGCGGCACGGGCGCTGCCAGATCACGATGCAGGACCAGCGCCAGCACCGCGGGAATGCCGAAGTCGTTGGTCGAGTCGAAGAACATGAGATCGTAACCGAGCATGTCGAGCCCGTCGGCCAGGTGCGCGATCAGGAGATCCTCATCCGGTGGCGCGACCCGTTTCAACGGTGTGCGGGCGTACCAGGCCATGAGGAAGGCGTCCCGCTCGGCCACCTCGAACAGCCCATACAGGACGGCCTCTTCAAGACTGTTACCGAGCCCGCAGCCGTTAGACGAATCGTGCAGGAATCGCGCCCCGACTTCCTTCTTGTGCTTCCCCCGGCGCATCGGCGCTCCCCAGTAGGCCACGTGCTCGGGCACGGCCAGCGCCCTGCCCTCGGCCATCGACCACCCCTGCACCCAGTGCGTCCGCACATCCGGCGCGTACGGCGTGAGCCGGAACCCGGGATGGTCGTGGTAGCGCGGCTCGTGCAGCCCCAGCCGGGCCGGGTCGACGGCACGGCCCGCTCCGAGCTCTTCGTAACTGCCGTAAAGGGCGGTGCGTTTGCCGAGCGGCCGCTCGCCGGCCATGCGCTCCGCGGCCTCGAAGAGCGCCACGCGCTCGGCGTCGGCGAACGTCGAGGCCCGGCCGTAGCCGCCGTCCTGCCCGATCTCACCGCTGAGACCAACCCCGGCGAGGGCGAGCGGCAGCCGTTCCCGGCGATAGATGTGCGTCACCGGTCCGAGACGGACATCGTGGAGAGCCTCGCGCAGGCCCTCGACGGTCGTGGCGGGGTTGGGCCGGCGCAGCCGGAAGGGATCGGGCAGGGGTCGACTCTCCGGCTGGAAGACGGCCGCCTCGGGTGTGTCTTCGGGCAGCGGCCCGCAGATCCGGCACCCGCCGCGGCGAGGCCGGACGGGATGGGTCGAGCAGGTGCCGTCATAGGTGCGGATCGCCCACAACAGCCCCGACGACCCGTCAAGGTCGGCCGCCACGCTCCGGATCACGGTATCCAGCGCTGGTAGGGCGGTCGGTAGCGGCAGCCCGCCGAGCGTCAGACGCCCCTCGGCGCGCGGGGTCTTGCCCCCGATCGTGGCGAGCCGTTCCCACTCGACGCAAGCGAGACAGGCGGGCGCGCCGGGGAACAGGACGGGGCCGATCAGCACGGTGCCGCCGTCGAAGCGTACGGGCAGCACCGTCGCGCCGATGTGCCACACCCGTTCACTGAACGCCGCGGCCAGCTCCGGGGTCCACCGGTCCATGACCACGACCGCGAACTCCGGGTAAGCGGCCAGATCGGCCCCGGGGCCAAGCACCGGGCAGTGGAAACCGGATGTCGCGAGCTGATCTGCGAGCAGCTCGCGAAACACCATCTCGTCCGTATCGAACATGGTTATGACAGGCCTCCGTTGATGAGGACGAATCCCCCGGCGGCCAACGCGCGCGTCAACGCGTCTTCGGGGGTGGTCGGTCTGGTCGCGCGTGGCGGCACCATGCTCGAGAGCCGCTCCTGAAGGGCCGGTTCACGATCAGCAGCACGGCCGGGCCAGGCCCATGCGTCGGAGTGCCACGGCGCGGCCGGTGAATCATCGGCCCTCGGAACGGGGAACGCTCCACACGGCACGCCCATGACGTCCGGGACGGAACGACCGGTGGCACGCCACTGGGCGGCCCCCACGGCGGCGAGCGCGGCGAAGGCGGCGGCGTCACCGGCCGTGGCCTCCACGGCCCAGCCCAGCATGCCCGAACCGGACAACACCTGAGCGTGATACACGCCAGGGGCGAGCTCATGCACCCTCATCTCGGCGGCGACGCCGAATCGGACCGTGAGCGTCTTCCACCATCGCCGGGCGACCGGATCACTGATCCCTCGGGCCTCGGGCAGGGGTGACCGCACCGACCCACCGCCATTTTCCAGCCGGTGGTGGACCAATCGGCGAAGCAGGACGCCTTCGGCGTGCATCCGATCGACACCGCAGGCGACCACGCCCGCGCCGGATCGCGAAGCCAGGTGTTCGGCGGCGCCCAGCGCAGCGGCCAGCCGGGCGGCGTCGGATGTCACACCCATGCCGCCCACCACGATCCCGGCCACGCGGCACAGGGTCAGTCCGGTCGGCACCTGCGGCAGATCCTCGGCATCGGGGGCCGGTACGGCGCCCAGTTCCGGGTCGCACACGGCGTCGATGCGGTCCAGTGCCTCGTCCAGGTCGAGGCGACCGCCATCGGAGGGTGGACGGGCATCGGCGTCGCCGTACAGCCACGGACGGTATTCGGATCGCAGCGGCGAGAGGTGAGCAACCAGGACCATGGGATATCGCGGCAGACCCGGCGCCGTGTCGACGGCCGACTCGTCACCGGGGTCCGGCAACCCGAGGACGGCGCACATCACACGAAGTGCAGCCGCCCCACCGACCAGCGCCGACACCGGGTCCGGCCGCTGCGGCACGCCTGAGACGAGGCTCAGCCGCCCCGCGAGCGCCTCGGCATCTCGGCGCGCCCGCTCGGCCGTGCCGACCGAGGTGACGAAACCCACCGAACCATCACAGGCAGCGGTGACGGCAGACCCGCAGGCGGCGAGCAAGAGCGTCGTGTCACCGTCACCCGCCCGAACCCGCACCGGCACCCCGGCGGCCCTCAGCGCGCGGACAGCCGCCTCGGCGACCATTCCCCCTTCGGTCACCGTCACCTCGGCATCCTTCATCCGCGCCCACGCGGCGGCCGGATCGGGCGCCATCGCCTCCAGCCAGCAAGCCACCTGCTCCGGCGGACGGCCGGGATGGCCGTCGTTCCAGGCAGGCGGCACCTTCATCAGCATGTCGTGCTCGCGTAGCTGCTCCACCAGCGTCCGCAGCGCCTCACGCACCTCCGGCCGTGAGGAGAGCCGTCCCACTTGCTCGGCGGTGCAGCCCCGCCCGAGCCGGGCGGCCAGCCCCTGCCACAGCTGCCAGAGTCCGGGCCCTCCCTCAATGGTGAAGCTCGAGGCCCATCCACGTATGTGAATTCCCCCGGCGAAGGCGCTGGCGTGCACGGCCGGGCGCAGCCGCAAAACGGTCATGACGGTGCTTTCAGTTGTGCCGGTCATCGCGGTTCCAAGATCGTCGACGCCTGGGAGCCGGTGCCCGGCGTCTGACGCCACGATGTCCCCGTGATCCGCTCGACGGCTTCGACCAGCAGGTATGCGGCGAGATAGCGCTCAACCGGCATGACATCGCTGATCGACAGGAGCAGGTAGAGAACATTGGTGGCGAAGCGGTAGGACCCGAAGTCCTGCTCGATCCCCAGCTTGCGCTGGAAATCGAAGTTCATCGCCTGGTGGTATTCGCTGTACTCGGTGCGCAGGCTCGGATCCCACCGGCGCGCGATCTCCGGATCGCCCACCAGGCGGGCCCGATGCGCGTACTGCTCGCCCGGGTAGAGCGCGAGCTCACCTCTCGCATACGCAGGCCCGCAGATCGCCCGCGCGGCACGTGTCCACCGCGACCAGGCGGCGGCCATGGGGCCCGGGGTCTGCGCACCCGACGCGGCTGTCTGCTCGACGTGGGCCACAACACGGTCGGCCCGCCGCCGCCACTCCTGCCGGAACCGGTCGCGAAGTGACCCGTCGTCGTGGTGCAACAGGAAGTCCTCGACGTGCGACAGGAAAGTGTGGCAGCCGCTCGCCAGTCCTCCAGGGTAGGCGGCCGCGTGCGCGGCCATCGCCGTCAGCGCGATCCACACCCGCGCCCCTCCACCGTGACCGGTCCCCTCCAGGAAGCCGACCGCCTCCTCTATCGGGTCAAGGCCCAGGCGCAGCAACTGCGCCCGGCAGGACACGGCACCCTGGGAGCCGAGCAGCTCGGCCAGGTGCCGGTCGTCGACCGTCTCCACCACCACGGTGTTGTCGGGCTGGATCGGGCCGTAGGGAGGCGGGATCAGCTCGACGCGGCCGATGACGGCTGCCTGTTCGAGGAGCGTCCGTGCGTCCATCGCCAGGCGGGACGGGCGAGCGGTGACGTGATCCCGCAGTCGCATGGCGACACGCTGGGCGGCCGCGGCCACGATGTCCTCCGCACCTGAAAGACGGACCCGGATGTGGGGCCCGTGCAACCAGTGCCGCTCGATGTGGGCGTCCACACCTAGTTCGGCGGCCTCCCGAGCGGCGGGAATCCCCGCCGCCAGCAGCAGTGGCGCCTTGACCGGCTCGTAGTGGTAACAGACCACGTCGACCGTGTTCACGCTCACATCGGCTCCATCGTGTCTAGCGAGGGGACTGCCGGATTTACCCGGCAGGGGAATCGCTTCCCTGTCACGGTTTCTTTGTTTGAAACGGTCGGGGCTTGGCCGTCGCCTGCCTCAGCCGAGGGAAGCGAGAAGCCGCTCTCTTCAGGGAGCGGAGGAGTCACATATTTCTGCCGTTGATGTACCGAAGCAGGCGACCGCCGTGAGCGGAATTCACGGCAGTCACCTGCGACGCCGCGCATTCGCGCAGCAGGTCAAATCACGCCGGCTCCGGCGGCACGCGGCAGGTAACGCACGTGCAGCAGGAGCATGAGCCCCTGCAGGAGCAGACCGACGAGGCTCCGGATTCCGGCAGCGCCACGGTGTCTCGCATGCTCGTCACCGTCAGCTTGCCCAAATCAAGATCATCAAAGTCGAATTCACTCTTCATAACCATCAGATCACCCCCTTTCCCATGAATCGGCGGACGTCGCAGGCCGATCGCCGCGACGAAATCATTCGGACAGACCGCGTCCCAGGGGGAGCAGGTAGGCGAGCACCTCGTCGATGCCATCCAGTAGGAAGAGCTCGTGGGCGACGTCGTCGTAGAAGCCGCCCATCATGCCCGTGGACAGCCCGGTCGCCGCCGCGGTCAGGGCCAGGTTCTGCGCCAGGTGGCCCGCCTCCAGCAGGGCGAAGCGCAGCGCCCGCAGGCCGTACCGGGCGCGCAGGGCGCCCAGGTCGACATACAGGCCCAGCAGCGCGGGCAGCGTCGACACCTGCACGGGGTCGTATGCCTGGGTGCGATCCTTGGGCGAGGAGTCCCGGGTGAACCACATGGACGCGGTCACGAGCTCGTCGTCCGAGGGTGCGGCCCCGAGCGGCAGCAGCGTCCGCGTTTCCTGGTCGAGGTCGTATTGTCCGGGGGCGAGGCCTTCGATGTTGCGTACGATCAGCCGCAAACGGGCGACGTACTGCGCTCCCGCGCTCGGGTAGGGCCGACGCGGATGGCCGGTGGGGTCGCCGTCCTGCGGGAGGCTCGCATAAGCCGTCCAGAGCATCGTGCCCAGGTCGGCGGCGGTCACCGGCCCGCCCAGGTCGCCCCGGCCGGTGGTCCGGCGGGCCAGCGCGCTGCCCAGCGGCATGTCGATCGGCCCTCCCGTAGGCAGGGCCACCGCGGGACCGGCGGGGAGATACCGCGCCCGCCGCTTGGCCGGTGGCACGTCCCTGGGCTGCTGCCAGGTGATCCGGCTTACTGCGAAGCTGCTGGCTTCCAGATAGCGCCGGTCCAGGGCCCCGGTATCGTCGGCGAAGTAGTCGGTGGTCCCGTCCGGGGCGCGCAGCGCGGCGGCGATGAACCAGTCCAGGCAGCGCTCCTCGTCGGGCAGCACGCCGAGCCGGTTGAGCAGCATGTGCAGCTGCGAGGCCCACACCTGCAGCCACCGGCCCCGGTCCACGGTGTCGTCGGCTTCCAGGCGGGTGCGGGCGGCTCGGACGCAGGCGGCCCACCGGTCACGCAGCCGGGCGCCGGAGGCGGCCGAGGCGTGGATGTCGTGCCAGCGCCGGACCACGGTCGCCGACTGGGCCGCCGCCGCGTCCAGCGCCGGACCCTGGATCATCGACGGGGAGAGCGTCGTGCTGTCAGGATGCCACCGCCAGGAGATCGAGCCGAACCGCAGCCAGCGGATCGTGTCGAGCATGTCGAGGTCGAGCGCGATCGCGGTGGCCAGGACGAAGTCGATCGCGGCGGTCAGGCGGTGCTCGTGCCGGGGCGTTGCCGCGATCACAGCGACCGCGATGCGGCTGGATTCGCAGAAGACCTCTTCGGCGACGGGCAGCGCGGCCGCGCCGCCGTACCGCTCGGTTTCGGGCTCGTAGGCGACCTCACATACCTCGCCGTGCCCGCGCCAGGTGGTGGTGCTCGCGTCCGCCCATGGCTGCACCGGATACGGCGCGGCCCGCACCGCCTCGCCCAGCCTCTGCTGGAGTTCCTCGACGGTGGCGGGGTCGGCGTCGCGGGCCCGGATCCGCAGGTGCGGCCCCTGCTCGGCGTAGTGGATGAAGAACCAGTCGGCGATCCGGCCGGCCTCGCGCAGCCCGTCCATCAGCGGCGCGAGCGTGCCGGTGAGGAAGGCGTCGACGTGTTCGGGCCGCCAGTGCAAAAAGCAGTACAGGCTGCCCCAGGTGGTGGCGGGCGCGACAGGAGTCACGGCCATTGCGGGTCCTCCGGGTCGGTCAGGTCGTAGCAGAAGTCCAGCGCGCGGGGCCGGCCGATGAGCAGCATGTACAGCGCGTCCTGGCCGGGGTCGGTGTGGACGGCGGCCTCGGTGGGGGGTTCGTCGAAGCTGCGTACCGGCCGGCAACAGGCCGGCCGCGGCCGCGGCCGAGCACACGTGCTGGGCGGTGGCGCCGGCGGTCAGCAGCGCCCGGGGGTAGGCGGCCGGCCCGTGCTCGCGGACCGCGGCGGCCAGATCGGCGGTGATGACCCAGACCACGTTCATGCCGGTCACGTCGACCTGGTCGGGCCCGTAGCGGAAGGCGTCCTGGAGCCGGCGGGTGGCCGGGCCCGCCTGGTACAGCACCGGCCGACCGTCGCGTAGTTCGTACAGCCCGTCGGTGACCCCGGTTATCCCGCGTACGGCGAGCCGGTGGTGCAGGCCCAGCGCACCGGCCGGACCGGCCAGGCAACCAGCGGGCGGGGTGGCCAGCGCACCAGCGGGTGAACCGGCCAGGGAGCCGGCGGGCGGGGTCAGGCCGTCCCGGACGAGCCGGTGCAGCGTGTCTTCGGGCAGCGGGCGCGGGTCGGCCGACAGCCCGCGCGGGGCCAGCCCGGCGCTGCGGGCGGCCGACACCCGCCGCCACGGCCACCTCGCCGACCCACCGGAGCTCAGCCGCCCGCCGGGGCGCACGGTCAGCTCCGCCACCGGCCCGGACAGGCCGGTCGCGTTCGCCTGGGTGATCAGCGGCGTGGCCAGAGGGGTCAGGCCCGCGGCGCGGCTCGCCTCGGCCAGGGCGGCGCTGACGTGCCCGGCTTCGAGGAGGGCGATGGCTGCGCGCAGGCTGCCGTAGCCCTCTGGCAGCCGGTCGGGTGACACGTGCAGCTCGATGGAGGCGGACGTGACGCGGGGTGGCAGCCGGTCGGTGCCGTCCAGCCGGGCCCGCACCGGGTCGATCGTCCAGCGATGCCCTCCCAGCCGCACCGTGACGTCAGTGAGGCCGGTCGAGCGGGGCGAAGGATAGGCACGATGATCGTTGCCGGGATTCCACGGCTCCCACCGGCGCGGGCCCAACGCCGCGACCAGCGCCCGGGCCAGGGCGGCCCCGAAGGGGCCGGTGTCGGCCAGACGCCGCAACTCCACACCATCGGCCGCCGGTGGCCGGGCCGGCCGGGGGCCGTACACCGGCGCCCAGACGGACTTGCCGGGCCCGTGATCGTAGGCGGTGGCCAGCGCGGCAAGGATCGTGTCAGTCATGGCCGGCCTCTCACGGGAACGGGTGGGGGTCGAGGGGCAGGTCGTCGTAGTTCGGGCGGGCCGGCAGGCGACCCAACCGCCACGGCACCTCCAGCAGCCGGGACAGCCCGCGGGTGCGCCGGTAAACGTGGCCGAAGGTCAGCGGCAACGCGCCGGGGACCACCACCTTGGCCGCGTGCAACCCGAGGTCGGCGCGGACGACCGGGTCGGTCTGGTCGACGACGATCACGTCCATTCCTGCCCGGGTGACCTGGGCCGCCAGGTCGAGCAGCAGGCCGCCCAGGTCGGCCGTCGGCCGGGGCCGGTCCGGCCACACCTCCCGCCACGGCCGGGCCGGCCGTTCGTCGTCCAGCAGGAACGCATACCGGGGGCGGGCCTCGGGCAGCGTGTACAGGGCCGTGTGGTCGTGCAGCGTGACCACGCGGTGCGGCTCGTCGAGCATCGGCTGGAGCCGGTCCCGGTCGAACAGGTCCGGCCAGGTCCGGGTGAACTCCGGGACAAGCATCAGGTTGACCACCACCTCGATCACCGCGGCGCGGATGGCCTCGCGGGGGTCGGGATGGGCGCCGCCGGCGAAGAACGCCTGCGGCGCCGGGGACTCGGGGTCACGGCACAGCACCAGCGAGGCGACCACCGGTACGCCGAAGTCGTTGGTGGCGTCGAACAGCAGCAGGTCGTAGCCGAACGCGTCCAGCCGGTCGACCAGATGGCCCACGAGCGGATCCTCGGCCGGTGGTTCCACCCGGGTCAGCGGGGTGCGGGCGTACCAGGCCATGAGGAAGGCGTCGCGTTCGGCCACCTCGAGCAGCCCGTACAGCACGGCCTCCTCCAGGCTGTTGCCGAGACCGCAGCCGTTGGAGCTCTCCAGCAGAAACTGGGCCGAATCACGGTGATCCGGTCGCATCGGGTAGCCCCAGTAGACGGCCTGTTCGGGGATGGCCAGGGCTCGCCTCTCGCCCATCGACCACCCGTGAACCCAGGTGGTTGCGGTGTGCGGGGTGTAGCGGGAGAGCGCGAACTGCGGCAGGTCCTGCAGGTGCGGCTCGTGCAGCCCCAGCCGGGCCGGATCCAGGGCCCGCTGCGGGCCCAGTTCGGCGAAGCTGGCGCGCAACTGAGTGCGCTTGCCGCGCGGGCTCAGGCCGGCCATCCGCTCCACCGCTTCGAACAGCGCGATCCGCTCGGCGTCGGCGAAGGTGGTCGCGCGGCCGTAGCCGCCGTCGCGGACCTCCCAGCCGCCGACCACCTCGGCGTGGGCCAGGGCGAGGGCGAGGCTTTCCCGGCGGGAGACGTGGGCCACCGGGCCCAGCCGCCAGTCATGCAACGCCCGCCGCAGCCCGTCCAGGGTGGTGGCCGGATTGTCCTGCCGCAGCCGGTAGGGGTCGGGCAGCGGCCGGGCCACCACGGCGAACGACGCCCCCTCCACGGTGTCGTCCGGGAGCGGCCCGCAGAGCGCACAGCCGTCGTGGCGGGGCCGGGCCCGGTGGATGGAGCAGGTGCCGTCGCCGGTGCGGACCGCCCAGACCGTGCCGTCCCATTGGGCGGGGTCGGCGAGCGCGTCGGCGGCCAGTGCGGCCAGCAGCGGCAGCGCGGTGGGCGCGGGGATGCCGCCGAGGAGCAGGCCGGGCTGGTCGCGCGGGGTCCGGCCGCCGATGGTGGCCAGCCGTTCGGTCTCGGCGCAGCCCAGGCAGGCCGGGGCGGCCGGGTGCAGCAGCGGGCCCAGCAGCGCGGTGCTGCCGTCGACGCGGACCGGCAGCAGGATCGTCCCGGTTTGCCAGGCGTGCGCGGACAGTTCGGTGGCCTGGGCGAGTGTCCATTCCTCCAGTGCCACCACCGCGGCGGGGGCGGTCGCGGTCGGCACGGCGGAAGCGGAGGCGACAGCGGCAGCATCAATGGCGGGAGCGGCCGGACCGACGGCGCCAGCGCCAGCGGCGGGATCGGCGGAAGCGGTCAGCACGGCCCGGGCATCCAGGACCGGCCAGGACTGCCCCAGATCGGCCAGGGCCATGGCGAGCAGACCGGCCAGCCGCGGGGGTGGCGGGGGTTCTTCGGTCATGGCATGGCCTTCCGCACAATCGGCGGTTTTGCTTGCGACGCGACCTTCCCCACGATCAGCGGCTCCGCTCGCGAGGCGACCTTCCGGACGATCGGTGGTTTGGCTCATGGCGTGGCCTCCAGGACCACGAACCCGACCGCCGCCAGTGCCCGGGTCAGCCTGCCGTACGGCGCCACCGGTGTGGCGGCCGGAGCGTGAGCACCGAGCACCCGAAGCATCCGGCCCTGGAAGTCCGGCTCGTGGACCGACAACTGCGCGGGCCAGATCCAGGCTCCGGCCTCCCACGGCTCGGCGTCCTGCCCACTGATGGTCGCGCGCGGAGGCATCGCGGCGTGAGAACCGTGCACGATTCCTCCGATGCCCGCGCCCGCGGCCTGCCATTGGAGTGCCCCCGCCGCGTTCAGCGCGCAGATGGCCGCCGCGTCGGCCGCGGTGTGCTCGACGGCCCAGCCCAGCCTGTCCTCACCAGCGCGCAACTCGGCATGGAACACCCCGGCGTCCAGGCGGCGGACCCGCATCTCGGCGGGGATACCGAACCGCAGCGTCACCGCCTTCCACCAGGACCTGGCCTGCGCATCGAGCGCCCACTGCGACTCGGCCACGTCCTTGCCCGCCAGGTCCCGATGCCACCGGTGGACGGCACGGCGCAGCAGCGAGCCCTCCGCATGCAGGCGGTCGGCCCCCACCACCACGGCGACCCCGCCGTCCCGGCCGATCGCGTGTTCCGCGGCGCCCAGGGCGGCGGCCAGACGCGCCGCCGCGGCGTCGACGCCGACGCCGCAGACGGCGAGGTCTCCGCCGCGGCACCGCGCCAGCCCCGCGGGCACCTGCGGCAGATCGTCGAGGTCGAGCGGGGGAAGAACGCCGGTCTCCGGGTCGCACAGCGCGTCGATCCGGTCCATGGCGTCATCCAGCCCGTTCCGGTCACCGACACGCGTCGGCGTCGTATCCAGCGAGGGCGGTGTCCCCCCAGTCGGCGTTTCCCCGCCCAGCCACGGACGGTATTCGGCGCGAAGAGGATCAAGGCGAGCGACCAGAACCGTCGGCAGGCCCGCGAGCGCCGTTCCCGATGTCGGGGAGAAGGCGAGCTCGTCCTGGCTCGGATCGGGCAGGCCGGCCAGCGCGCACACGAGCCGATGAGCCGCGGCGCCACCGACGAGCGCGGCGAGCACCCGCGTCGACGCGATGTCGCGGGACATGCCGATCCGGGCAGCGATCGCCTCGGCCTCACTGGACACCGACCCGGCGGCGCCGACCGGCGTCACGAAGCCGGCCTCACCGGCGGCCCCAGCTGCCACCGCCACCTCACCGGAATCCAGCACCGCGACGGCCTGGCGGTCGTGCTCGCCCGAGCGTTTCGCCCGTACGCCCGAGGCCTCCAGCACCGCGACGGCCTGACCGCCCTGCTCACCCGAGCGCATCGCCCGCACTCCCGCGGCCTCCAGGGCGCGTACGGCGCAGGCGGCGACCGGGCCGGTGCCGTGGACGACGATGGTGGCCGCCTGGATCCGCGTCCAGGCCGCGAGGGGGTCCGGGGCGACCGCCTCCAGCCAGCGCGCGATCCGGTCGGGCGGGCTGATCCGGCTCCAGGTCTCCCCCCAGCCCGGTGGCACCTCGATCAGCATGTCGTGCTCGCGCAACTGCTGGACAAGCGTCTTCACCGCGGCCTGGACCGCGGGGTCGGCGGACAGGTCCGGCAGCCGTTCCTCCAGCCGCCCGTCGGTCAGCGCGATCGCCAGTGCCTGCCACAGCCGCCACAGCCCCGCTCCGCCGTTCATGGTGAAGCTCGACCGGGACCCGCGCACGTGGATCCCGTCCGGGGTCGGGCTCGCGTGCACGATCGGGCGCAGGCGCAGCACCACACCGGCGCCCCCGTCGGCCTGCTCGGCGGCCACGGCGGGGTTCACGACGATGCCGCTCATCGGCTCACCTCGATGGGGGCGTCGCCGGAAAGGTGCGAGGCGATGGCCTCCTGCCAGGTGACCCCGGACAGGCGCTGGGCGGCCTGGCTGAACAGGTACGCCGCCAGATACCGCTCCAGCGGGGTGACATCACACAACTTCAGCAGCAGGTAGAACACGTTGGTCGCGAACCGGTACGGCCCGAAGTTCCCCTCGACACCGGGCAGGCGCAGGAAATCGGTCCGGCGCAGCAGACGGTGATACTCGCTGTAGCTGGTGCGGGTGCCGGGATCCCAGCGGCGGGCGGTCGCCTCATCCCCCGTGGCCAGCGCCTGATGCCGGTATGCATCGCTCAGCTGCGACGGGAGCTCGCCCCGCTCGAACGCCGGCCCGCAGATCTGCCACGCGGTTCGGGCCCATTCGGCCCACACCCGGGCGACCGGGTCGGCCGGCCGGAAAGCGACGAGTTCTCCGACCTGCTCGGTGATCAATTCCGTCCGCTGCCGCCACTCGTGGTCGAACCTGGCACGCAGCCGCCCGTCGGCGTCGTTCAGATGGAGGAAGTCCTCAAGATGGGACAGGAAGGACTGGTAGCCCCCGGCGTACCCGGCGGGGTAGGCGGCCGCGTGCACCGCCATCGCGGTCAGCGCGAGCTGTACCCGGTCGCCGGTCGAGTTGCCGTGGCGCACGAGGAGGGCAACCGACGTCGCCACGGGTTCCAGCCCGGCACGCAGCAGGGTGGCCCGGTGGGCGACCGCCGCCTCGGAGCCGAGCAGCAGGATCAGGTGGCTGGCGTCGGCGGGCTCGATCCGCACCGTGTTGTCCGGGTGAATCGGCTCGTAAGGACCCAGGATCAGCTCGGCGCGGCCATTGATCACCGACCGTTCCAGCAAAACCGCCGTGTCCACGACCGTCTGCGAGGGATGCGCGAGAAGATGCTCCCGGAGCGTGCCGGCCAGCGCCTCGGCGGCCTCGGTCACCTGCCCGGCAGACCCGGACAGGCGGATCCGCAGGTGCGGGCCGTGCAGCCAGTGCCGCTCGACATGGGTGGCGAACCCCCGGCCCTGAAGATCCCGGATCGCGGGGAGGACGGCCTCGTGCAGCAACGCTGCCTTCGTCGGCGTGTGGTAGTAGCAGGCGACGTCGAGATCGGTGCGCGGCTCGCCTCTCATGTCTGTCATGGAGTCCTCCGGTAGAGTTCGGTGACGATCTCGGTGGCGGGCACGCCGGCTTGCGGTTCGGGCAGCGCCTCCTCGAGGATCACGCCCTGCGGGTAGCGCGCCAGGGCCCGCGACAGGCAGCGCAGGTGCAGGGCGCTTCCCAGGTCCACGTACTGCGATCGCGCCTGGGCGAAGTAGGACAGGAAGCCCTCCAGCCCCTTGGAGCCTTCGGCATAGGCCGCACTGACGAACAGCTTCTCGGGCAGGCCCAGCGTGCTTCTCCATCGGGCGGCGGCGCCTACGGGCGGCCCCTCTTCGCGGTCCAGGTCATCGCGCCAGGCCCGCACCATCGACGCGGACAGCCTCCACTGCGCGCGGGACAGGATCACGCCGTGGTAGCGCAGGCGCGGCCGGTGGTGAATCCGGCCGAGAGCGGTGTCGCGCTCCTTGTCCGACACCAACACGTTCCCGAGGTCCACCAGGCCCGAACCCAGGTCCATCAGCAGCGGCGTCAACCGAGCGGGAAGCGCGATCGGCACCAAAAAGCCCAGGTAAAGCACATCGATCGGCTCTCCTCCTGAGCCGATCCGCACTCGCACCTGGTCGCTGCCCGTGTCATGGACGAGTTCCAGGTCTTCCGGCAGGAGCGTTCCCCAAGGCGTCTCGTCGGCGATCTCCTCGCCGGCCAGCAGCGGGTGCAGGTTGGCGTTGAACCCGCCGACCGGCCGGATCTGGGCCACCCGCCCGCTCGCTGCGCGGGCGATCTGCGCGCGGACCTGCTCGGCCGCGGCGGGCTCCAGGTAGGGCAAAAATCTGCTGGTGAAGCGCCCCCAGCCGCCATAGACATGATTGACGCACAACCGGGCAGACCCCGACTCGGGCACCGGCTGGGCGAAGACCGCGTACGAGGTGGGCCGGGCCCGCACCCACCCCGGCAACCGGCGCCGGGCCTCCTCCACCACCCGGCCGGGCAGCAGGATCTCCCCGTCCTCCCCCACCGCCGGCACCGCACCGACCAGCTCTTCGCGGATCCGGACCAGGTCCCGCAGTTCAGGACTCAGCGAGCGCCGGTCCGCGTCGGGGAGCACTCGCCTGGCTTCGAGGTACTCCAATATCCGCCAGGCCTCGCCGTACTCACCGGCGAACTCGGCGATCGAACCGCAGCGCCCGCCGGCGCCGAACCGGGCGACGAACCGCTCCCGGGCCGCCCGGCGTACCAGGGCGTACTGGTCGAAAAGCTCAAGCAGCGGCAGGAGACGGGTGAGATCGCCGAGCACGGCCCCACCGTGCGCGGCGCCCAGCGGTATCACGCCGCCGACGGTGACGTCCTCGGTGACCGGCATCCGCCGACCGTCGCGCCTCACGTTCCCTGCTGAGCCCGCCGCCGCGAAGGCCTCGGCCCAGCGAGAGTTCAGGCGTGCCAGCGCGCCGGCGCGGTCCGCCGCCGGAACGTGCGCGAACCCGGCGCTCTGCGCGGCGAGGTCGGCGACGGCCGACGCCAGGTCGGCCAGGCCGATCCCGGCCAGCCAGCGCGCCACCTGCCCGGTGGCATCCGGCGCCTGCGGGTCGACCGGCCAGGCTGGCCGCAGCAGCCCACTGTCGATCAGCCCGGTGACGTACTGCGCGCCGAACTGCTCTGCCCGCTCGGGCGCGCCGGGCAGCCGGGCGGCGACGTCGGCCGCCAGGTCGCGCGGCAGCACGGTCCAAGCCGCCCGGAGGTGGGCCAGCACGTGCCGCAGCGGCGCCGTCAGCGGCAGGGTCACCTCCTCCTCGCTGACCAGGCCGGGGCGTCCGTCGCCGGTCCGGCCCGGACGGCGGAAGCGCACCTGTGTCCCGTCCTCGCGCAGGCCCGGCGCCAGCCGGTGCGGTAGCCGGCCGCGCAGGTCGCGGCGGCCGAGCACCGCGCCGACCAGCGCGCCGAGCGTGACCCGGTCCGCCTGGGAGGCCGCTGCCCGATCATGACTGTTCCGATCGGCGCATCGCTGGTCGGTGCCGGCGGGCTTGTCCTGCCAGCACCCCCAACCGGTGTGCGCGAACCAGGACAGGGGGGTGGTCTTGGTGGCCGCCCGCATCGCGTACCGCAGCACGGTGGCCTCCGACTTGCGGGCCCGCGCGTCCGGCGCCGCCCCCTGCACGGCCGCGCGGTCCGCTGCGTGCAGCAGGTCGGAGCCGGTCAGCGTGACGGCACGGCGCAGGGCCTCCGCGCCGCACAGCTCGGCCAGCCCGCCTCGGTCGGCCGCCAGCGCCGGCCCGGACAGCTCGCCGAGCTCGTGCCCGAGCCGCTCGATCTCCTCACGCGCGGCCAGCCACCGCTCCAGCAGCGGCAGCCGCCACGGCAACTCGGAGAGGCGCTCGCGAAGCCCCGGCCGGGGCGTGCGCTGGTTGTGCACGTCGCGGCGCAGCGGCAGCAGCACCCGGTTGCGCAGGTCAGGCGCGGCCGAGGCGATGCGGTCATACAGTTCGTCGCCCAGCTGTTCGCTGACCTGCGCGCACCAGGCCATCAAGGCGGCCAGCCGGTCGGCCTTCGACCGGAACCGGGCCGCGGCCGGCGGCGACGGTGGAAGGGACAGCGCGGTCGACCGTACGAGCGCGTACGGGGCCACGGTCGCCTCACCCGCGGGTGCCGACACTGACTCCGGCGCCGCCATGGTCGGCGGCGCAGGCGTGGCCGTATCGGTCATCGCGGTCTCCTCGCCCGATGGATGTGAGCGCTGACCCTCTTGTTGGTGTGAGCGTCAACCGGCGTCCCTCGTGAACGTCGGGTGACGACGATCGCAGCCCGCGATCCCGGCGGCATCCGTGCAACCTCGCAGATCGCCACTTACTTCAGGGCACGTACCGGCCTCGCCCACGCTTGCGTGGGAAGTTTGCGTGCTCCCACGGATGTCCGGGCGTGACCAAAGGTCGCATGGTGGCTACGCGGTTAACCGTGCTGAACCGATAGCAACCGGCCATGCGGTGTCGACCCGCTGGAACTCATGCGGTTGCGTCCTATCCCACGAAACGGATGGAAGAAATGCCACAGATCATCGACGAGTTCAACCTCGCCGACCTCGACCTCAACGACCTCACCGTCGTCAGCATGCACGACTCGGCCGCGCTGCCCGAGTCCGGCGCCTCCATCAAGAGCAGCTCCACCTGCTACGTGGGTCAACCTGGCGGTCGTGACTAACGGCAGGAGCTAAAGACATCTCCTCTCGCAGGAGCAGTTCCCGCTTCCACCTCATGGTGGAGATCCCCCCGGGACGGCGCGGAGGGGCCTGAGTCGCGGAGCTTCATCCCGTGACCGGAGGTGGGTGGGCGTCCATCGTGACCCCGCTCACCTCTCAACGGATCAACGAGACCTCAACAGAAGGACAGCACGATGTCCCTCATGACAGACCGAGTCGAGCTGAGCGCCACCTACGAGTTCGACCTCGGCGACCTCGACCTCAACGACCTCACCGTCGTCAGCATGCACGACTCGGCCGCGCTGCCCGAGTCCGGCGCCTCCTCCACATTCAGGAGCAGCTCCTGCTGCTACTACCAGGTAAACACTCCCTGAGACGACACGGACTGACCGGAGTCACGGGGCGGCGTATGCCAGGCCCGGCGGCTCCGGCCCGTCCATCCGCGCAGGGCGGCAGACCCGAACGGACACAACGCATGATCATCGAAACCAGCCGGCTGCGGAAGACCTTCACCTCCCGGGCGGGCCGGCGCCGCGCAACGGTCGAGGCGGTCGCGGGCATCGACCTGGCGGTCAAGGAAGGCGAGATCTTCGGCTTCCTCGGCCCCAACGGGGCCGGCAAGTCCACGACCCTGCACATGCTGGCCACGCTGATCACCCCGGACGGCGGCGAGGCGACCATCGCGGGGGCCGACCTGCGCCGGCAGCCGCACCAGGTGCGCCGCAGGCTCGGCTACGTGGCCCAGCGCGGCGGCACCGGCAACGACGTCAGCGCCCGCGAAGAGCTCCTGCTCCAAGCCCGCCTGTACGGCCTGCGCAAACCAGAGGCGCAGCGCCGGGCCGAGCGGCTGCTGACCGACTTCCAGCTCACCGACTACGCCGACCGACGGTGCCGGACCTACTCGGGCGGCCAGCGCAGGCGGCTGGACATCGCGCTCGGCGTCATCCACGACCCCCAGGTCGTGCTGTTGGACGAGCCCAGCGCGGGCCTGGACCCGGTGAGCCGCTCGGCGCTGTGGGAGGAGATCCGGCGGCTGCGCGACGGCGGCACCACGATCGTCTTGACCACGCACTATCTCGAAGAGGCCGACGCCCTCTGCGACCGCGTCTCGATCATCGACTGCGGGCGCATAGCCGCGGAGGGCACGCCCGAGGAGCTCAAACAGCAGGTGGCCGGCGACGTCGTCACGCTCACGCTCAGAAGCGGGTCAGGCCATGTGGCCCTCCTGTTCCGCGATCAGCCCTACTGGCAGAGGCTGGAGATCGTCGACGAGACCACGCTGCGGCTGTATGTCGACCACGGGCCGACCGCGGTCCCCCGGCTCATGCGCGACCTGAGCCTGGCCGGTGTCGAGATCCTCGCCCAGACCCTGCACCAGCCCAGCCTCGACGACGTGTTCCTCCACAAGACCGGCCGCTCCTTGCATTCGCCCCACGACGGCATGCCCGACGGCGAGGAAGGAGAGCCCGCGTGAAACTCGCGCGCGACACCTGGCTGATCTTCCATCGTCAGATGGTGCTGTTCCTGAGAGCCCCCCTCATGCTGGCCATGGGGGTGATCCAGCCGCTGTTCTACCTGCTGCTGTTCGCCCCGCTGCTGCGCCCGGCCCTCGACGCCGCCGACGAGGCGGCGTCCTACGCGGTGTTCGTGCCCGGGATGCTGGTGCTCCTGGCGATCTTCGCGGCCCTGTTCGCCGGCATGGGCCTGCTGGAGGAGATACGCGACGGCGTGCTGGACCGCAGCCGGGTGACGCCCGTCAGCCGGCTGGCCCTGCTGCTCGGCCGCTCGCTGCGCGATGTGCTGAGCATCGGGATCCAGGCGGTGATCCTCACCATCGCCGCGCTGCCCCTCGGGCTGCGCGTGCCGCTGGGCAACCTGCTGCTCACCTATCTCCTGCTCGGGCTGATCGTCGTGGCTTTGTCGGCCTTCTCCTACGCGCTCGCGCTCAAGCTCGGCCGCATCGAGGTGATGGCGCCGCTGGTCAACCTGCTCAGCCAGCAGCTGCTGCTGCTGTCCGGCATCCTGCTCCCGCTGACCTTCGCCCCGGCCTGGCTGCGCGCGATCGCGGCCGTCAACCCGCTGTCCTACGCCGTCGACGCCGCCCGCGCGCTGTTCGCCGGCGACTTCACCACCAGCGGCGTATGGCAGGCCCTGGCGATCACCGGCGTCCTCGCCGTCATCACCGTGGCCTGGGCCAGCCGGGCCTTCACCCAAGACCTGCACTGAGCCGCCATGACAATACGAAGACAGCCACGACCCACCCCTCGGATCGTCACCCGCGCCGGCACCTACCGGACGGCGACGCCCGAGCAGACCAGGGCGCGGATCGAGCCGATGCTGGGCCGCTTCGGCATCACCCGCATCGCCGACGTGACCCGGCTGGACGAGATCGGCCTGCCGGTCCACATCGCCTACCGGCCCTGCGGGCGCACCCTGGCGGCCAGCATCGGCATCGCCCTGCAACCCTCACAGTCCTGGGTGAGCGCCGCCATGGAGAGCATCGAAACCTGGCACGCGGAGAATCCGAGATTGAAGATCGTCGAGCGAGGACCCGCCCGGACACTGCGGCTGCCGTACGACGTCCGGTCGCTCAACCTCGCCGAGCGCTCACCACTGTCGGAGTCGACCACCCTGGACTGGGTGCTCGGCCATGGGATCCTGTCCGGCCGGCCGATCCCGGTGCCGCTGGGCCTCATCCACCTGGACTCCACACGACGCCCCGACTGGAACATGGCGCTGTTCAACATCACCAGCAACGGGATGGCCACCGGCAACACCTACCCCGAAGCGGTCCTGCACGCACTGCTGGAGGTCATCGAACGCGACTGCTGCGCACCCGTCGCCGACCTGCCCACCGCCGAACGGGTGCACGCCGACCCGGCCGGCACCACCCACCCAACAGCGGTCACCGTGCTGGCCGCGCTGCGCGCCGCGGGTTGCCACGTGGAGTTGTGCCAGACCACCAACCAGTTGGGCATCCCGGCCTACGCCTGCGCCATCTGGTCACCCGACGTCCCGATCTTCTTCTCCGGATTCGGCTGCCACCTGGACCCCGGCCTGGCGGCCGCCCGCGCCATGATCGAGGCGGCCCTGTCCCGGCTGGCCGGGATATCCGGCGCCCGCGACGACATCGACGAGCTCTTCTATCTCAACGCCGACCCACTGGCCGACCCGCAACCGCCCACGGGCCGCCTCCGCCGGGTCGGTGCCCCGGTCGGACCGGACGACTCCATCGAGTCGGTCATCCGGTTCTGCGCCGAACGCATCCACAGCATCACCGGCGTGGAACCCATTGCCGTGGACATGACCCGCGCCGACATCGGCATCCCGGCGACCAAGGTCATCGCCCCGGGCCTGCGCATGTTCGACGACGCCTCCCTATCCCAGCGGGAAGGAGCAACCCATGGCTGAGACCTACGTATTCCTCGGGCCGAGCCTCCGCCTGGCCGAGGCGGAGCGGCTCCTGCCCGGCGCCACCTTCCTCCCCCCGATCCGGCATGGCGACCTGCTGCGCATCAACCCGAAGGCGGGCGACCGGGTGTTGATCATCGACGGGTTGTTCATGCTCACCCCCCCGGTCCGCCACCGGGAGATCCTGGACGCCCTGCAACGCGGCGTGCACGTGTCCGGCAGCAGCAGCATGGGCGCGATGCGCGCGGCCGAGCTGTGGCCGTACGGCATGCGCGGCATCGGCACCGTCTTCGAGCTGTTCCGGGATGGTGTGGTCACCGGCGACGACGAGGTCGCGGTCGTGCACGCCCCCGCCGAAGCCGACTACGCCTCACTCAGCGAACCCCTGGTCAACCTGCGCATCACCCTGACGGCGGCAGCGGGCGCCGGGCACCTGACACAGGCGGAGGCCGACACGCTGCTGGAACTCGGCCGCTCCCTTCCCTTCCGCGCGCGCGGACCCAAAGCGCTGGAGCACCTCGCCCGCGCGGCCCTCGCCGACGACAGCATCGACCGGTACCTGGCCTGGCACGCGGCGCATCCGCTCGACGCCAAGGCCGACGACGCCCGCCTGCTGCTACGTCTGGCCGCCACGCAAGCACCCGAACTGACCAGGCCGAACATCTCCCTGGCCCGCATCGAGCATGTGGAGACCGGCACCTTCGAGCGCTGGCGCGCACGCCACAGGGGCGAACGGGTCGGCGACCGGTGGGTGCCCGACGCCTCGGCCGTCGCGGCCATCATGGCGCTGCACCCGGACGTCCCCGCCCTGCACCGCCGTCACGTCCTCGCCCTGATCTCGGGCGGCTACCCCGCCACACCGGACGCGGACTTGGAGCGCCGCGCTCTGGGCTTCGCCCGCGCGCGCGGCCTCCTCGACGACGGTGACCCCGATCGGATCCGCGCCTCGGAATGGCTCGCCCCGTCCGAGCGGCACCTGGCGGCCGAGGAGGCGGCGCTCCGGGTCCTGGTGCGGACCATGGGCACGGTGGTGTGCGCGCCCCTGTCCGAACGCGCACTCCCACCCGCCCTGCTGGACGCCTCCGTGGTCGCGGTGGCCCGCCAGTTCGTCCGGGCAGCGCTGGAACTGACCGACCGGCTGCCCAAGCCGGACGCCCATCGTCCGCATCTGCGCCTGGGTTTCCGCCCCGACGCCGTCAACGCGGTCTTCGCCGCGCTGTGGGATCGCCCGCTCGCCGAGCTGCCGGCCGCGGCGTGGGATCGCGGCTTCGCGGGCCTCGCGCAGTTGCACAGGGCCACCGAACCGTTCGTCGCGATGCTGAAGGTGGCAGGCCCGCCGCGGTTTCCCTTTTGATGCCGATAGCCGGCTACGTGGCGGGCGCCGTCACCGACAGAGGAATCGGAGGTTTCGCCGAGCAGTCAGCGATCCACCGCTCCGGGGGCCTGCTGGAGGATCGCCGCCAGGGCCGTGCGGGAAGAGACCTCCAGCTTGCGGTAGATCCGGGAGAGATGGGCCTCCACCGTTCTGGGGCTGAGGTAGAGCCCATCTGCGATCTCTCTGGAACGCTTGCCGGCGGCGGCCAGTTCGGCGATCTCGCGCTCCCGTTCGCTGAGCAGGCTCAGCCGCCCTGGCCCGGACCCGGTCACAGCGGGGTCGGATCCGGCGGCGACCAGGAGTTTTCCCCGTACCCGCGCCGCTTCTTCCCGGACCCGTACCGCACCGTAGCTCCGGGACACGCGCACGGCCGAGTCCAGCCAGCTCAGCGCCGTTTCCTGGCCTCTGGCCGCTGCGGCCGAGCGCGCTCCGAGCACCAGTGTCCAGGCGTGCTGCACCGGCATTCCGGCGCGCCGGAAGCCTTCCGCCGACTCCTCGAACAGCTCGGCCGCCGCAGCGTGCTCACCATCCGCCAGATGGAGTACGGCCCACGCCCGGCGAGCGTGCGAACGCTGGACGGACAGCCCCAGCTGTTCGGCAATCGTCTCAGCGTCCCCGGCCCAGCGGCGGGCGGCATCACGGTCGCCGCATCGCAGCGCCGCCGTCGACAGGGTGGCCAGGATCTCGGGGCGGAGCTGCGGCTGGGCCAACGGCAGGCCCTCACCGCCCCCTTCCTCCAGGAGAATCCGCACGCATCCGTGGGCGTCTTTGCTCATCAGCCGGATCTGGCCCAGCTGCACGGCCACCGCACCCGCCCACCAGCCCTGACCGGGTGAGATGCTGCGCATCCCCTCTTCGGCGAGCGCGACGATCTCGGCGGTGTCTCGGTGGCTTCGCGCCCATATCAGCACCGCGGCGCGCATCGTCATGGCCAGCCCCACGGCGTCGTCCGCGCCGATGGAGCGAGCGAGCCGCTCGGCTTCCAGCGCCCACTGCTGCGCCTGGTCCAGTCGGCCGGTCCACTGACCGAGGAAGGAGAGCCCCAGAAAGTGGTGCATCGCCATGTGCTGCGCTCCACCGCTCGTGACCCTCAGCCCTCTGCTCAGGTGCCGGAAGGCGTCCGCAAAGCGCTCCAGGTAGATTTCGGCGCAGCCGATCATGGCGAGTGCTTCGGGGATGCGTGCCGCCGCGGCGTCGGGCAGTCCGTCGACCAGCCGGGCGCACCGCGTGACCTCGGGCATCCCGGTGTCCATCTTCCCGATGTAGACGTCACCGAAGGCGGAGAGCGCCCGCAGGCCCAGCCATGCGACATCGCTCGTCCCGTCCGCCGCACCCGCGACCTCGCGGACCAGTGCGCGCGCCTGACGGTAGGTACCGCGCAGCATGTGCACCAACCCGTACTTGAACGCCAGGTCGGCGGCTCCGGCCGGCAGCGGATCCGGCAGCGGCCTCGGCAGTGTTTCGAGCGCGACCTGTGCCACCGCCTCCGCTTCGTCGTACCGGCCCAGCAACCGCTCGATGTCGGCGCACACCGCATAGGCGTTCAGCCGCAAGTCCTCTGGAAGCCTTGAGTCGTCGCTCAGCACCTCGTGGACGAGGTCCCGGGCGTCCTCCAGCCGCCCGGCGGCGGTCAGGGCACGGCAGCAGTCGAGCATGAGCGTGACATGGGACGGAGTCGCCTTGCCCCCGTCCGGCAGAGACTCCAGTGCCAGGCTGAGCCATCGAGCGGCGGTGGCGGGCGACTCGGCGACGATCTCCATCGCACCTTCGGCCAGTACAGGGAGAGCCGCGGTGTCGTCCGCGCCCAGAACGTGCTCGGCGTGCCGGGCTCGCGCCACGGCCGATGCCCGCCGTACGGTGAGCAGTTCCAGCGCCCGGCGGTGGGCGGGCAACCTGAAGGAGAGAGCGGTGCGCTCATAGGCGACATGCCTCAGCACACGGCTGCGGAAGGCGAACCGCCCGCCCGAGGCGAGCGGGCGCACCAGGTCGCCGCAGGTGAGCTCGGAGAGTGCGTCAAGAGTCCGTTTCATGCCGAGTCCGGAGACGGCCGCAACGACCTCTAATCGGAACGGGTCGCCGAGTACGGCCGCCGCGCCGACCGTCATCGTCGCGTCCGGCGTGAGCGCGTCGAGTTCAGCGGTCAGCGTCGCCGCCTCCCGGAGGAGTGCGTCACGGTCGTTCCCGGGACAGTCCGGCCAGCTGTCGGAATGCCAGCCCGCCGCCGCGAGAATACGCAGGTTACGAGGGTTACCATCGCAAGCGGCATGCAGTTGCTCGGCGTATCGGCGGATATCGAAGTGCCGCTGCGAATCGGCGAGGACAGTGGGTTTCGCACCGGGGAAAGCGGGGGCCGGGCACGAGGCAGCGGGTGCGCCACCACCCATACGCCAGCTGTCGAGCAGAAGAGTCACCGCGTCGACGTCCAGCGGGGCCGGCTCGATCCGGATCACGGTTCCGGCCCGCGTGCCGTGGTCCAGCGCCTCCAACAGCACCGGCCGCATCTGCCGGGGGCGATGCGCCACGACGAGAACAAAGGGACCCGGTACCGGGGTGCGGATGAGCTGAACGGCGAGTTCGGCCGACTCCTCGTCGCACCAATGGAGGTCGTCCAGCATCAGAACACCGCCAGAGTCGGCCGTCCAATCCGCGAACAGCGTGCGGACCAGAAGTCCCGTCAGGAAGCGCGTCGGCACGGACGGGGGAGCCGCCTTGGAGAACGGGGGCGCTCCAGGATCGGCACGAAGACCCTCGCGCACGGCCTCGTCGCCGGACCAGGCACCCCAGGCGTCCCTGAACACATGGTAGGGAACCTCCGTACCCCGCACGGCGTGGGCGCGCAGCACGCGAACTCCGCTCCGGTCCGCCTGCGCCGCCAGAACACCCAGAAGGCTCGTCTTGCCGACTCCCGGGTCTCCGGCGATCTCCACGACGGTGCCTCGCCCAGCGGCGAGAGCCTTCATCACGTCCTTGAGCCGCGCGATCTCCGAACCACGCCCGACCAGTTGCTCGTGCGCTGGCACTGCGAACACGTATGCCCTCCCGGCTGTGTCCGTCGAGCCCCCGTGGCCGGAACGTAACCGGCCTCAATTGCTTGCCCCCATGGGAAGTAAGGCCGGAATTCGAACTCCCCCACCGACCCGCTCGCGCCCAAGCTTAGATCGAGTGAACGACATTTTCGGATGTGCCGGATAACGGCGATCTCGTCCCGGCCGCGGCGACCGTACCGAGCGCTCAGCAGCCGAGCCTGTTTACGGCTCGGCCGGGCCCGCCTCGGGGCGCAGCAGCGAGTAGAGAACCTGATCGTGCCAGCGCCCGCAACGCCACTGCGCCTGGCGTATGACGCCCTCCCGCTGGAACCCGGCCTTCTCCAGCGCGCGCTGCTCTGCCCGGTTGCCGCTGTCGGTGAAAGCCTGGATGCGATGGGCACGCGTGTGGTCGAACAGATAGGCGGCCAGCTGCCGCTGAGCCTCGGCCCCGATGCCACGTCCCTGGAAGCTCGGTCGCAGACCGATGGCGATCTCCCAGCACCACGAGGTGAGCGGTCGTCCCCAGGCTCTCTTGAACCACTCGACACGTCCGGTCACCTCGTCGCCCGAGCAGACGGTCAGCGTGCCGCCGTCGTCGCCCAGCAACCCCGTCTCGGCGAACGCGCGCCGCTCCCGGTCAGGGGTACGGTGGCCGAACCACTGATAGGGGCCCACACCCTCCGGGGTGTAGAACTCCGCCTCGAAAATCGCCAGATCCTCTTCAAGGACAGGACGCAGCGTCACTTGGTTCACGGGGATTCTCCCTGATCGGAATCAGGCGACACACCGTACCAAGATTGGCTGTCCCAACCACATCAGGGGAAAGCCACGGTCAGCGCCTCCACCCCTCAATGCCGATCTAGGGTGATCACATGCACAGGGAGCTTTCGGTCGCACTGGAACCGGTACTCCAGGATCTGGAGACGGGCTGTGCCGTGCCTCCCGACATCCGCGAGGCGGACCCCGGCTCCACCGCCTGGGAGGGGCTGGCCGAAGCCTGGCTTTTCGCTCCCGACGGCACCGGGCGCGGCATCTCCGTGGTGATCGGTCAGAGCAGGGCCGAGCAGGTCGCGTATCTGGCGGACCAGGTGCAGGAGTGGGCGGTGGAAGAACTGTGTTCCGCGGGCCTTCCCGCGGTGTGGCCGGAATGCCCGGCACACCGGAATTCGCATCCCCTGCTCGCCACGCTCCACAACGACGAGGCGATATGGGCCTGCCCGCGAACCCGTGAACCGATCGCTCCCATCGGCCGTCTGCCCGCCGTCGAATCCTGAATCACCTGAGCCGCCGTCACAAAACCAATATCTCGGCGGGGCGTTCCGGACGCTTTCCATAGGTCGTGAGATTTTCCGTGGGCCGCGAAATACGGCCGGGAGGCATGGCGTCCCTCACCGTGCGAACACGGTCAGGGACGCCCCGGCGACGAACCGCCGGAGCGGGCCACATTCACCCGGACGCCGGAGTGTAGGTGACGTGCGGCAGGCAGATGACCCGCTGTGCGCTGGTCAGCAGATCAGCAGATCAGCAGCAGGGAACCTTGCCGTTGACGGTCTTGGCGCCGATCCAGACGCCGTCCCCGCCGCAGCCGGGGTAGCAGCGGCCCTTGACGGGGGTCGCGTGCGCGGTCGCCTTACGGCCCATGAGAACGATGACCCGATCCGTGATGCCAGTGATGAGCTTCATCTCGAACACCTTTCGCTAGACGCAAAGTGGATCATCGTGAGTCTTACTTATATTAACGAAATAAGTCAATATTTCATGTGGTCACCCATTGTGACCGGCTTCCTCAAGTCGCATTTCGCGATTGTTTTTTCAGGTCGCGTCGCTGAGTCGCCTGATCACGACACCCCGCACACGGTCGATATCGACAAATCCCTCCTGCCGGGAATCCACGCTGTGTTCCGGGTTGTCACCGAGCAGTACCAGCCGGCCGTCGGGGACCGGGCTGCCGGCGGCCTCGGCCAGCGCGGGGCCAAGCCCGCCGGGCACCGGATCGCCCGGCACCGCGGCCACCCGTTTGATCAACAGCTGGCGGCCCTGCCGTCGTCGCCGCGGAACGCCTTCGTACTCGGGCAGCACCACGACGACCTGACCGGCCCGGATCCGCCGCGGCGCGACGGGTCTGGCCAGCACCTGGTCACCATCGGAGTAGGCCGACTCCATGCTCGGCCCGCTGACCGTCGCCACCACGAACCGCCGCATCCACCAGAAGGCTGTGGCGAAGACCCCGGCCAGGACCGCCGGCAACAGCAACCACCCCATGTCACACCGCCGTCTGCGATTGATATCCCGATGCCTGCAACGTGAACAGCCGCGCGTACTCACCGTCGGCGGCGACCAGTTCGTCATGGCTCCCCTCTTCCACGATCACACCGCCGGACAGCACCACGATGCGGTCCGCATCCCGTACCGCGCCGAGGCGATGGGAGATCAGCAGGCTCGTGAGGCCGCTCCGATACCCCTTGAGGCTCATGTGCACCTCATGCTCGGCGGCCGCGTCCAGCCCGGCGCTCGGCTCGTCGAGGATGACGAGATCGCGGTCGGCGCGCATGAAGGCGCGGGCCAGCGCGACGCGCTGGCGCTGGCCGCCCGAGAGGCTGACTCCGGGCATGTCCTTGCCGACGTCGCTGGTGAAGCGCCGGCCCAGCAGGGTCTGGTAGCCGTCCGGCAGCGCGGCGAGTGTGTCGTGTATTCCGGCGTGCCGGGCCGCCGCCTCGACGCGTTCGCGGTCGTGTAACGCGCCGAGGTCGCCGATGCCGATGTTCTCCGCCGCGTTCAGCTCGTAATCCATGTAGTCCTGGAACACGGCGCTGATCCGCTCGCGCAGCGCCTCGGGCGCGACCTCGCGGATGTCGACGCCGTCCCAGAGCACCGCACCCCGCGTCGGGTCGTAGAAGCGACACAGCAGCTTGACCAGCGTGGACTTCCCCGCGCCGTTGAGGCCTACCAGGGCGACCGCCTCGCCGTACGGGATCACCAGGTTCACCCCGCGCAGCACCCAGGGGTGCCTTTCGGAGTAGCGGAACCACACGTCCCGCAGCTCGATGCCCCGCGCCAGCCGCGGCAGAGCATCTGGCCTCGCGGCCACGGCCAGATCCGGCACACCTCGCAGCACCGCGAGATAGTGCTGGAACAGCAGCAGCGACTCGTGCGCTTTGGCGACCTCCTGCGCGACGGCGCCGAGCGCCGCCTGCACGCTCACGACCGCGGTGATGAACATCGCGACGTCGCCGACGGTCAACCGCCCGCCGAGCGCCGCGGTCACCGCCCACACCAGGCCCAGCGCCAGCACCGTGACACTCAGCAGGCCAAGGCCGGCCCGCACGAAGAACTCCCGGCGGTCGACCCGGCGCTGCGCCGCCTCGTGCGTCCGCCGCTCCGCCAGCATCCGGCCGCGTACGAACGCGCCGAGGCCGAGCAGGCGCACCTCCTTCGCGGCCCGCTCTGTCGCGAGCAGGTCGCGGTAGAAGATCTCTCGCCGTTCCGCCGGGGTGATCTCCCAGAACGCGGCCGCGCGGTGCTTGCCGAGCATGAGCTCGGCGGCGAGCACCGGGATGCCGGACAGCAGCACGATCCCCGCCATCAGCGGGCTCAGCACGACCACCAGCCCGAGCAGCCCGGAGACCGTGAGAACGCTGCGGGAGACGCCGAGGATGCCGTCGATCACCCGGTTCGGCCCGCGGCCGCCGGACTCGTCGGCGAGCTGCAGCCGGTCGAGGAAATCAGGATCCTCGAAGGGGGCGATGCCGGTGAGGCGCTCCACCGCGGTGAACAGCCGTTCTTTGGCGAGTGTGCCTATCTCGCGCTCCACCTCCGCGCGCAGGAAGGCACCGGCCGCGGTCAACGCCGCCGACCCGAGCACCATGGCCGCCAGCGCCGCCGCGAGACCGATCAGTCCGCCGAGGTGCCGGCCGCCGGTCAGGCCGTTGACGATCGCCCGGGTGAGCCACGCGGTGCCGACCGGCAACGCCGCCGACACCAGGGTCACGACGACGTAGAGCGCCAGCCGGCCGGGAGCCGCACGCGCTGCGAGCCTCGTCGCCTCGAGAATCCGGATCGGTACGCCGTCGGTTCCCGGCCGGGCCGTCATGATCTCGCCGGTGTCTTCAACCCGGGCTCGTACCCGCTGACCTGGATGGTGTGGTTGGGATTGAGAATGCAGAACGCCGGAGTCGCGTAGAGCTGGAAGGCCCGCTGCACGGGGCCCTGCTTCTCCTCCACCACGACCCGCGCCACCGGGTTGAGCTGGGAGGTCATCTCCACGGCCTGCTCGGGGGTGCCACGCACGACCGCGAGCACCTGCCGCCGTCCGGGCATCCGCTTCGCCTCGGCGATGAACGCCGGCAGATGCTCGTGGCAGACCTCGCAGTTCCAGTTGAAGAAGCCCACGTACATCTCACCGGTGAGCTCTTCCAGGGTCAGTCGCTCGCCGTCGAGCGTGGTCGTGGTGAAGTCATTGATCGCCGCACCGTTCGGCAGCATGGGCGGTGCCCCCGCCTCGACCTTCGCCAGTCGATCGGCCTGCTCCCTGACTTTGCCCAGCAGACCGACGGTGAGGAACAGATTGAGCAGCGAGATCACGGTGAGTACGACGACGAGAGCGAGCATGGGGTCTCCTTCCAGCGCTTTCTATCGCTTGGGTCCCGCGCCGCGCGGCGACGCGGGCGCGGATGTCGGCCTGAACAGCGCGACGATGTCGTCGAAGGCGGTCACGAGGGCGCCCAGGACGAGACCGGCCAGCGCACCGATCGCCGCCTCGCCGAGCTCGGCGTGCCCACCCGCCGCCGAGGCGGCCAGCCCGAGGAGCGTCACGGCGATGAGCAGCAGGTTGCGGACCACATGACCGGCACCCAGCGGTGTCTCGGACCGGCCGAAACACGCGCACGGTTCCTTGTTGCCCCGCTTGAGTGACATGGCGATGCCGACGGTGAAGGCGGTGAGGAGCCCGGCGGCCACGGCGAACCCGGCCATCCCCGGGACATTCGCCGGTACGGCCAGCAGCAGCACGATCACGACCTCGGCCGCCGCGGACACCAGCGCCGCCGGCCGTACCAGCCCCTCCGGCACCACCTCCATCCGGCGCAGCGACCACACAAAGGCGTTGAACCGTCTCCGTCCGCTCAACTTGTTGACAGCGGCGACAGCGAAAACGACGCCGATCAGGAACCGGCAACCGACGGCCAGATAAACCACGGCACTGCCTTTACTGAATGGGGGACGAAAGCCCGAAATATAGCAGTAACCGGTGTTAATGATCTATCTCTGATCCGGCCCGTGAAGGTTGCCGAAATCCGCCGCGCGCCGCCGCCGTCCCGGTGACACCCCAGCTCAGCAGCCTTTTCTCCACACAGCAACGGCCGGCACGACCTCGTCGCCGGGCCACCGAAGTAGCGCCGGAAAGACACCCGCCATTGTTACGCCATGTCCATAATCCTTTACGTGATGCTGTCAAGGACGGAGACTTCGGCTTCCTTATCGGCGTGAAAGAGAGCGGGTCCGGCTTTCCGGCTCACGGTGTCAGGGCTGACGATCCTCAAGTTTCGCCAGCATCGCACGCAGCCAGCGAAACTCGGCTTCGCCGGTCGCCCTGGCGATCGCCAGGATTCCCTGTCGGAACGGATCCTCCACATCCTCGGCGCGAACGGGCCGGCCGTCTTCGTAGAAGAAGCTGCTCGGCTGTTCCAGGAACGCCAGCCGCCGTCTCAACACCGCGGCCTGCGCCTCCGGGTCTCCCAGGGCACGCAGGAAGGCCAGCAGCACGAACCAGCGGTTCTCGTCGCTGATGTCCAGCTCTCCCGGCTCCCGCAGCCGCCGCAGCAGTTCCCGCTCGCCGGCGGAGGAGAGGTGCAGCATGTGACGCGGGGCGGCCGCCGCACCCGCCTGGGTCTCGCGCGTCAGCCAGCCCGCCGTCTCCATGCGCTTGATCGCCGGGTAAAGAGTGCCGTCGGCGATCGGACGCACGTGGCCGGTCAGCGCCGCCACCCGCTTGCGCAGCTCATAGCCGTGCAGGGGCCGCTCATGAAGATAACCGAGGATCGCCAGCTCAAGCATGCCATCGAGCATAACCTCTTGCCGTTATACATCGATACCGATATACATTCTCGTCGATACCTCGGCGACAGGAGAGATTAAGCATGCGTGACACCCAGGTCCATCCGAGCGGCGCCCGGATGCGCTGGCTGGAACTTCCCGGAGCCGAGCCCGCCCGCGTCTACGTTCACGGTCTCGGTTCCATGTCCGCTCCGTACTTCGCGCGGGTGGCGAGCGATCCGCTGCTCGCGGGTCACCGGTCGCTCCTCGTCGACCTGCTCGGTTTCGGTCTCAGCGACCGTCCCGCCGACTTCGGGTACACCATGGAGGAGCACGCCGACACCCTCGCGACGGTCCTGAGAACCGCGGGGGCGGCCGGAGCCCAACTGATCGCCCACAGCATGGGCGGGGCCGTCGCCATCCTCCTGGCCGGCCGCCACCCTGACCTGGTCTCCAACCTCATCCTGATCGACACCGGCCTCGACCCGGTCCCACCGGCTCCCGGCAGTCCCGGCAGCAGTGGCATCACCGCCTACACCGAGGAAGACTTCCTGCGGTACGGCAGGCGCGAGGTCCGGGACCGCGTCGGCCCGCACTGGTGGTCGACCATGCGCCTGGCCGACCCCCGGGCCCTCCACCGCAGCGCCGCGAGCCGGGCGCGCGGCACCACGCCGACCCTGCGCGAGCTGCTGCTCCGGCTGGAGATTCCTCGCGCCTTCCTCTACCCCGCCCAGGACGGCCCACCCCTGGGCGCCGGCGAGCTTCGGTCTTCCGGCGTCCGGGTCGTGCCGATCGCCGACAGCGGGCACAACATCACACTCGACAACCCCGAAGCCTTCGTCCGCGTCACCTCGGAACTGCTCGGCCCGTGAGCCTGCCGACGGGGGCGACACTCGCTGTGGCGGAAAGCAGCTGATCGTCTCCGGGGGTGGTCCCGCGGGCCCTCCATCCGGCGTCGGAGGAGGTCATCGGCTGATCCCGGCCGTGGAGGCCGGCTCAGGCGACCTCGACCTCGATGGTGTGCCAGCCGGTGGCGCCGTCGGGGGCCACCGGGGCGCGGTCGGCGACCTGCGTGTAACCGGTGGCGTCCGTGGCCCGCACCTCGATGGTGTGCCTGCCCGGGGTGGCGTCCCAGTCGTCGATCACCCACTGGCGCCAGGTGTCGGCGGTCGGCGCCTCGGCCAGCCGGGCCTGGCGCCATCGCCCCCTGTCGATCCGGATCTCGACCGCGTCCACTCCCTTGTGCTGCGCCCAGGCCACACCCGCGATCACGGTACGGCCCGCCGCGACGCGGGCGCCGTCCTTCGGCAGGTCGATGCGCGACTGGGTCTTGATCGGCCCCCTGGCGGACCATCCCCTGGGCGTCCAGTAGGCCTCGTCCTGGTCGAACCGGGTGACCTTGATCTCCGTCACCCATTTGGTGGCCGAGACGTAGCCGTAGAGGCCGGGGACGACCTGGCGGACCGGGAAGCCGTGGTCGATCGGGAGCGCCTCGCCGTTCATCGCGAAGGCCAGCAGCGCGTCACGGCCGTCGAGGACGACGTCGACCGGGGTGCCGCAGGTCCAGCCGTCCGCGGAGGTGCTGAGCAGCATGTCGGCGCCCCTGTGCACCCCCGCGTCGCGCAGGACGTCGGCCAGGCGGACGCCCAGCCAGCGGGCGTTGCCGATGTACGGCCCGCCGACCTCGTTGGAGACGCAGCACAGCGTGATGTCGGCCTCGACCGGGGGGCGTTTCATCAGGTCGGCGAAGGTGAGCTCGACGGGCCTGTCCACCATGCCGTGAATCTTGAGAGTCCAGCTGCGAGGGTCCACCTGCGGCACCGCGAGGGCGGTGTCCACCCGGTAGAAGTCCTGGTTCGGGGTGACGAACGACGACAGCCCCCCGATCTTCAGGTCGGCACCGGCCGGGAGCGGGACGGCCGGAGAGGAGGGGCGAGGCAGCGCCAGGCCGACCCGGGCCGCGTCCACCTGCGCTCGTCCCGACAGCGCCCGCCCGATCACACCGGCCGTTCCGGCGACGACGACGCCACCGAGCACCCCGGTCAGCAACCCTCGCCTGTCGAACGCGTGAAGGTCCTGCTCCGCCCGCATGATCGGGGGCATCTGAGCCTCGGACCGCTCGCTCACCTCCGGGGTTCCGCCGCGGGGGCGAGCGTCGTGCCCGCCGTCCGGTGAGCGCTCCGCGGAGAGGTCGCCCGCCGGACGTGCGGCGACCGCGACGGAGGAACGGGGCGAGCCGGGAGGCATGGCCCGTCTCATGAGGCGGTGGAGGGCGAACACGGCGGCGGCGACGCCCGCCACGGTGGGGACGACGTCCACCGGACCGGCGTCGGGGCGGGTCAGGACGGCGAGGATGCCGACACCGCCGAAAGCGGCCAGGCCTGCCAGGCCGTACCGGATGTCACGGGCGGCCAGGACGCCGACGGCGGCGGCGATCGCGGCGAGGACCAGGAAGATGCCCGCCAGCAGGACGGTCTTGTCGTTCTCCCCGAAGGTGCGGATCGCCCACTCCTTCAGCCCGGCCGGGGTGAGGTCGACGACGGCGTCACCGACCGCGACGACCGGGAAGGCGGAGGCCTTCACCAGACCCGCGGCCAGCAGTGACACCCCGACCGCCACCGCGCCGGACACCAGGCCGATCAGCGCCGCCGCCCACGAGGGCACGCGCGTGTTGCTCTCCATGTTCCGACGCTACGCCTCTCGCGGAGGCAGGATCTTACGCGCCGATTACGAACGCCGGTACGGCCCGCGCCTCACGCGGGCGCCCCGGGACGGAGACCACCCGCGCGAGGGTCTCCCAGGGTCTGGGCGACCGCGGTAGGCGGAAAGATCCACAGAACAGACCCTAACCGAGCACGTCGGCGAGGATGGGGACCAGGGCCCGGAAGGCGCGGCCCCGGTGGCTGATGGCGTCCTTCTCCTGCGCCGACATCTCGGCGGTCGTCCGGCTCTCTCCCTCGGGCACGAAGATCGGGTCATAGCCGAAGCCGTTGGTGCCGCGCGGCGCATCGATGATCATGCCGTGCAGCTTCCCGTCGGCCACCCGCTCCTCCCCTGACGGCAGGGCCAGCGCCGCGGTGCACGTGAAATACGCGCCTCGATGTTCTTGGGGCACATCGGACACCTGCGCGAGCAGCAGTTCCAGGTTCGCCCGGTCGTCGCCGTGCCTGCCCGACCAGCGGGCGGAGAAGATCCCCGGCATGCCGTTCAGCACGTTCACGCACAGGCCCGAGTCGTCGGCGATGGCGGGCAGGCCGGACTGCCGGGCGACCGCGTGGGCCTTCAGCAGGGCGTTCTCGGCGAAGGTCAGGCCGGTCTCGGCGACGTCGCCGATCTCCGGGAACTCCTCCAGGCCGACGATCTCGACCGGCACCGAGGCGTCGGCCAGGATGCGGCGGAGCTCCACGATCTTTCCGGCGTTCCGGGTGGCCAGGACCACCCTGTTCGCGACCGAACTCCCCCGGGCACCCGCGGGGCCGACCTGCTCGGCGCTCATGCCAGCGACTCCCGCTGCAGGCGGGTCAGCTCCGCGCACCCGGCGATGCCGAGGTCGAGCAACTCGTTCAGCGCGTCCCGCTTGAACGGCTTGCCCTCGGCGGTGCCCTGGACCTCCACGAAGTCACCGGACCCGGTCATCACCACGTTCATGTCCGTCTCGGCGGCGACGTCCTCGACGTAACAGAGGTCCAGCATGGGTGTGGAGGCGACGACGCCGACCGACACGGCCGCGACCGAGTTGATCAGCGGGTCGCCCTTGCACATCTTCCGCTCCCGCATCCACCGCACGGCATCCACCAGCGCCACGTAGGCGCCGGTGATGGCGGCGGTGCGAGTGCCGCCGTCGGCCTGGAGCACGTCGCAGTCGATGAGGATCGAGTTCTCGCCAAGGGTCTTGTAGTCGACGCAGGCCCGCAGGGACCGGCCGATCAGGCGGGAGATCTCGTGCGTCCGGCCGCCGATCCTGCCGCGCACCGACTCGCGGTCGTTACGGGTGTTGGTGGCCCTGGGCAGCATGGCGTATTCGGCGGTGACCCACCCCTGGCCGCTTCCCCGGCGCCAGCGGGGCACGCTGTCCTGCACGGAGGCGGCGCAGAGCACCTTGGTGCCGCCGAACTCGACGAGCACCGAGCCCTCGGCATGCGCGAGCCAGCCACGGGTGATGGTGACGGGGCGAAGTTGATCGGGAGAACGTCCATCTGCACGAGCCATGAACATCACCCTAGGTCATAGAGGGCCCCACTTCGCGCGAGCTCGATCCGCCCCCCGAAACCGCCTCGTGAGGCGTCCTGAAGGATCTGCCGGTGGTCGTACCAGGGGACGAGGTGGGTCAGCACCAGCGTGTCCACATCCGCCTTCGCCGCGTGCTCGGCGGCCTGGCGACCGGTCAGGTGCAGGTCGGTGGGGAGGTTGGGCTTGTCCAGGAACGAGGCCTCGCACAGGAGCACATCCGCCCCCGAGGCGAGTTTGACCAGTTCGGCGGACTCCCCCGTGTCGCCCGAGTAGGCCACCGAGCGCCCGCCGTAGGAGACCCGGAACCCGTAGGTCTCGACCGGGTGGTTCATCGGCGCGGCCGTCACCTCGAACGGGCCCACCTCGAACACGCCCGGCGACAGCCGTACGAAGTCGAAGGCCGTCTCAAGCCCCGGCTCGTCGGGCATGCCGTAGGCGGCGGCCAGGCGCCGGGGCGCGTCGGCCGGGGCGTGAACCGGGACGCGGGGAAGCGGGCCCTGCGGGGAGTAGGTGCGCACCACGTGGTAGGAACACATGTCCAGGCAGTGGTCGGCGTGCAGGTGGGACAGGCAGATCGCGTCCACGTCGTAGAGGCCGATATGTCGCTGGAGCGCGCCCAGCGCGCCGTTGCCGAAGTCCAGCAGCATGCGAAAACCCTCGGCTTCCAGCAGATAGCACGAGGCGGGGCTGTCCGGGCCGGGAAAACTCCCCGAGCATCCGATGATCGTCAATTTCACGGCGACCTCCTCCTACTTTCTACGGTGCGACGCCTTCTCACGTGGCGGCACCGCGCGTCGCGGCCCAGGTGCCGGTAACCGGCCTCTTCCCTCGTCACTCATCCGCCGTGCCCCTTCACTCATCGGCCCAGACCGCCGGAGCGCCCTCGTGGTGACCGTTGGTGGGGGCGTCTCCCACCAGCGCGAGCTCGACCGCCTGGATCTCCGGTCCGAGGAACCGCTGCCCGAGCTGTTCGAAGAGAACGGTGTCGCCGGTGGCGCCGAACCGGTGCCGGGGAGTGCCGCCCTCGGCGGCCAGTCCCCGGTCGTGCAGGATCCGGTAGACGTCCTTGGCCGTCTCGTCGGCGCTGGACACCAGCGTGACGCCGTTTCCCGCGACGTAGGAAATCGCCCCGGTGAGCAGCGGATAGTGCGTGCACCCCAGGATCAGCGTGTCGCACCCGTTGTCCAGCACCGGCTTCAGGTAATCGCGGATGACCTCGATGAGCTCATCGCTCATCGTCTCCCCCCGCTCCACGAACTCCACCAGCCGGGGTGCCGCCACTCCGGTCAGCAGAACGTCGGGAGCGGCGGCGAACGCGTCCTGATAGGCCATCGACTCGATCGTGGCCCGGGTCCCGATCACCCCGACCCGGCCGTTGCGGGTGGCTCGCGCGGCCCGCCGCGCCGCCGGTTGGATCACCTCGACGACCGGCACGTCATAGCGCTCGCGCGCGTCCCGCAGCACCGCCGAACTGGCGCTGTTGCAGGCGATCACCAGCATCTTGACGTCGTGCTCGACGAGATGATCCATCACCTCCAGCGCGTAGGCGCGGAGCTGCGCGATGGTCTTGGGCCCGTACGGCTGCCGCGCGGTGTCGGCGACGTAGAAGATCGACTCGTTGGGCAGCTGATCGATGATCGCCCTGGCCACGGTGAGGCCGCCGACCCCACTGTCAAAGATTCCGATGCTCGATTGCGACACGGTTCCCAAGGTTAGGCGACCAGGGACGACCTCTCACGGTAAGAATGCTCACAACGCTGATTCCTGACTCAGCCACGACCTACTCGGGCGAGTTGCCGCGACTGGGCGACCAGGCGGCCGGCGGAGTCCCAGACCTCGACCTCCTCGTCGAACCAGCCGTCGCTGATCATCCGGCCGCTGCCGAGCAGGGTGAGCCAGCCCGGGGCGGGCAGGGCGCGCAGGTGCCAGGTGAGATCCACGGTCGGGGCCCAGCCCCGGGCTCCGGCGGAGAAGATCACCGGAGGGAGGGCGTCCACGGCCAGCGCCAGCACGTAGGGATCGGGGTCCTGCGGTTCGGTCATCCGGAAGTAGGCGCGAGCCTCGGGGCGGCCGGTGGGGTTGTCGCTGAGCCAGCCGATGGTGGGCGGGTCGAACGCCATCTCCATCTGGGCGTTGAGCGTCATGTTCGACTCCGGTTTGGGGTCGGGCAGCCTGACGCACTGCTCGATGGGAGGCATGACCGCCGAAGGACCGTCCGTCCAGTCCGGGGCGATGTCGCCCAGGGTCGCCGTCGTGACGAGGGTCTCGATGAAGGAGGTGTCGTCCTGGACCAGGGTGGCGCGCGTCATCGCGGCGGTGCGACCGGCCTTGATCTGCTCCAGCCGTACGCGGGCGGGGCCTGGCCGGGGTGCGCGCAGGAACTGCGCGCTGGTGGTCACCGGGTGCTCGTGCGGAGAGGCGTCCACGACCGCGCGCAGGAGCACGGCCATGAGGTAGCCGCCGTTGAGTGGCCCTCCGATCGAGTATCCGGGATCCAGGCACACGTCGTAGGTGGTCTCGTCCACCCGGATGGCCTGCGTCGCCTCGTCGAACTTCGTCATCCACACTCCCGAACCTTGTTCTAGAGGGCTCACTTTACCCATCCCGGGCAACTCACGCCTTACCGCCCTTTCACACATGGCACCACCAGGGAAAACGCGCTTTCACCGGAAAACCGGCGGCCATTTCCGGAGGGCCGCACGGGAGCCGGAGGATTTCGCGAGAGATGAAAATCACAGGCACCGGCGAACCCGTCCGCCGGCCGGAGCGCGGGAAGAGCCCGGCCGGCCGGGCCGTTCAAGATCAAGTTTCGGGCGCTCCGCGACGGGGCCCGCTTCGCGAGGCTCGGCGGGACTCGGTGACTCTCACCGGGGGCGAGGGCACGCCGAAGAAACCGGAAAGCTCGCCCGATTTCCCTTAGACGAAACAATCACGTAGTTAGTTCAATGCAAGCCGCCTGCTACCAATGTGCACTAGCTTCTCTATATCCAATAAGTCCACATTGTGAGTGAGCATGTCTGCCAACAATCCCCCCGACCAACCGCCCGCGCCGGACCAGCAACCTGACAGGACGATCGCCTACCGTTGGAACGAGGGTGCGCAGCAGCACAACCAGCCGCACTCCCAGCCCTATCCCCAGCAGGGCGGCTACCCGCAGGGCCAGCCCGGCCATCCGCAGGGCGCGGGGGGTTACCAGCAGGGGCAGCCCGTCTACGGCCAGCAGCAGAGCTACCAGCAACCCGGTTACCAGCAGGCGTACGGCCAGCAGCAGGCCCAGCCCGGTTACGGCCAGCAGCAGGCCCAGCCCGGTTACGGCCAGCAGCAGGCCCAGCCCGGCTATGGCCAGCAGCAGGCGTACGGCCAGCCCAGCTACGGTCAGCAGCCCGGCTGGCAGCAGCAGGGCACCGACTTCCTCAGCTCGGGGCAGCCGCCGGTCCCTCCGGCCCGCAAGGGCGGCAAGGGATTGCTGCTCGCGGCGATCGCCGCCCTGGTCGTCGTCCTCGTGGGTGGCGGCGGCTTCTTCGCGGTCAACCTGCTCAGCGGTGGCGGCACCCAGCCCCATGACGTGCTGCCCGGGAACGCCATCGGCTACGTACGCCTCGACCTCGACCCCGCCGCGAACCAGAAGCTGGCGCTGTTCAGCATCGGCCGGAAGTTCACCGTCACCAAGGACTCCTTCACCGGAGAAGACCCGCGTCAGGCCCTCTTCAACCTGATCACGAAGGAAGACAGCGAGCTCGGCAAGCTGAACTTCGCCACCGACGTCGAGCCGTGGCTCGGCTCCCGCGTCGGCGTGGCCGCGCTTCCCCCCGCCCAGAGCGACGAGGAGGCGCGCGTCGTGGTGGCCGTGCAGGTCACCGACCAGGAGAAGGCCAAGGCCGGGATCGCCAAGCTGATGGGCGAGAGCAAGTACGGCATCACGTTCCGCGATGACTACGCGCTCCTCGCCCCCACTCAGGCGGAGGTCGACCAGGCCGCCAAGGCGGCGCCGCTGACCGAGACCGCCAACTTCTCCGACGACCTGAGCGCCCTCGGCGAGACCGGGGTGCTCTCCTTCTGGGCGGACGCGGGCAAGCTGGCATCGCTGGCCCCGGCCGCCACCCAGGACCCCGCCGCCCTCGCGCAGATCAAGAACCTCCGCCTGGCCGCCGCGCTCCGCTTCGACGGCCAGTACGTCGAGCTGGCGGGCATCAGCCGCGGCGCGCAGGCTCTGGACATGGGCGAGCCCGAGGCCTCCAAGGTCAGCACGCTTCCGGCCTCCACCGCCGCCGCGCTCTCGATCTCCGGTCTCGGCGACCTGGTCGGCAAGCAGTGGGACCAGATCATGAAGTCGGCCGACCAGGCCGCCGGCGGAACCTTCCAGCAGTTCGCCGACCAGGCCCAGCAGAAGTACGGGCTGGCGCTCCCGGCCGACCTGGCGACGCTGCTCGGCAAGAACATCACCCTGGCCCTGGACGCCAACGGCCTCGACAACAACCAGCCCAAATTCGGCGCCCGGCTCACCACCGACCCGGCCAAGGCCCAGGAGGTCGTCGGCAAGGTCGAGAAGGCCATCGCCGACTCCGGCGCCGCCGTCCCGCCGCTCGCCAAGGTTCCCGCTGACGGCACCTTCGTCATCGCCAGCTCCCAGGACTACGCCGCCGAGCTCGCCAAGGACGGCGGCCTGGGTGACGACGAGGCCTTCAAGCTCGCGATCCCCAACGCCGACGAGGCGACCTTCGCCGCCTACGTCGACCTGAACAAGGTCGAGAAGCTCTACCTCCAGAACGTGCAGGGCGAGGAGCGGGCCAACCTCCAGGTCCTGCGAGCCGTCGGCATGAGCGGAACCCAGACGGGCGGCGACGCCTCGTTCTCCCTCCGGGTCCTGTTCGACTAGCCGCACGCGAACTCGACCGGCCGCACACGAGAAAGGGCGGGCGTCCCATCCGGGACGCCCGCCCTTTTCGATGACGTGCGGCGACTTCCGACGACTGAGGGAAACATTCCCCGCGGGCGTGAACGCCCGAGGTTCCCGGCGAATGGTCGCGGTGGGAGGGCGTCAGGCCCAGAGCTGGCCTTCCAGCCGCTCCTCGGCCTCTTCCAGGGTTCCCTCGTAGGCTCCGGTGGACAGGTATTTCCAGCCGCCGTCCGCCACCACGAACGCGATGTCGGCCCGCTCCCCGGCCTTGACGGCCTTGCTCGCCATACCGAGCGCGGCGTGCAGGGCGGCCCCGGTGGAGATGCCCGCGAAGATGCCCTCGGTGGCCAGCAGTTCCCTCGTGCGCCGCAGCGCGTCGGCCGAGGAGACGGAGAAGCGGGTGGTCAGGACGTCGGCGTCGTAGAGCTCGGGGATGAACCCCTCGTCCACGTTGCGCAGGCCGTACACCAGCTCTCCGTAGCGCGGCTCCGCTGCCACGATCTTCACACCGGGGACGTGCTCGCGCAGGAACCGGCCGACGCCCATCAGGGTGCCCGTGGTGCCCAGGCCGGCCACGAAGTGGGTGACGGTCGGCAGATCCTCAAGGATCTCCGGGCCCGTCGACTCGTAGTGGGAACGCCAGTTGGCCGGGTTGCCGTACTGGTAGAGCATCACCCAGTCGGGGTTCTCGGCGGCCAGGCCCTTGGCGACCCGAACCGCCTCGTTGGATCCGCCGGCGCCCGGGGAGGAGATGATCTCCGCTCCCCACATGCGCAGAAGCTGGCGGCGCTCCTCTGAAGTGTTCTCCGGCATCACGCAGATCAGCTTGTAGCCCTTGAGCCGGGCCGACATCGCCAGCGAGATGCCCGTGTTGCCGCTCGTGGGTTCGAGGATCGTGCAGCCGGGCCGCAGGAGCCCGTCCTTCTCCGCCTGCTCGATCATCCACAACGCCGGACGGTCCTTGATCGAACCGGTCGGGTTGCGGTCTTCGAGCTTGGCCCAGATCCGCACGTCCTCCGACGGGGACAGCCGGGGAAGGCCGACCAGGGGAGTCCGGCCGACCGAGTCGATCAGTGAGTCAAAACGCATGGTGTACGGCTTCCGCCTCGTGTCAGCGAACAGGAACCGTCGGCGTGCGCCACCGGCCGCCGAGAGGCCGGTGGCACCGCGACACTAGCGGGAGCCGCCTGCCACGGCCGGCAGGACGGTGACCGTGTCGCCGTCGGACAACGGGGTCTCCAGGCCGCCCAGAAAACGGACGTCCTCGTCGTTCAGGTAGACGTTCACGAAACGGCGCAGTGCGCCCTTGTCGACCAGACGGTCCTTCAGCCCGGGGTGCCGGGACTCCAGGTCGCCGATCAGCTCCTCAAGCGTGGCGCCCGTGCCGTCGACGGCCTTGGCTCCGTCGGTGTAGGTGCGCAGGATGGTCGGAATGCGAACCTCGATGGCCATCGCGGGTCAATCTCCTTTTGTCGTCATGGGAGTGCCGCCCACCGGATCAGAACACCGGGGGGCACGAAGGGATTCCAGGACTGCCGGTCAGCGACAGTCGTAGACGACGACAGAAGGGGTGTGCGCGAACAGGAAGCTCTGCACGGGCGGCAGGCTCGCGTGCCGGGCCCGCGCGCGGGGACGCGAGAGCACGACGTCCTCCAGGCTCGGGTCAACGATCGGCATGGTCACCAGCTTACCCAAAGGGATCGTTCTTCTTCTCAGCCGTATCGGCTGTTGGGACACCGATCATTCGACGATCGCCACTTCTTCCTCCTCCACCACGCCGTCGACGATCCGGTAGGAGCGGAACTCCGCCTTCTCCCCCAGCTCCTCGCGGGTGGAGACGAGCACGTAGTGGGCGTTGGGTTCGGAGGCGTAGGTGATGTCGGTGCGCGAGGGGTAGGCCTCGGTCGAGGTGTGGGAGTGGTAGATGACCACCGGCTCCTCGTCGCGGTCGTCCATCTCGCGCCAGACACGCAGCTGCTCCAGCGAGTCGAAGCGGTAGAACGTGGGCGACCGCTCGGCGTTCTCCATCGCGACGAACCGCTGGGGAGAGTCCGAGCCGATCGGCCCGGCGATCACGCCACAGGCCTCGTCCGGGTGGTCGGCCCGGGCGTGCGCGATGATCTTGTCAACCAGTTCCCGGGAGATCGTGAGCATGTCTGGAAGTTACCAAAGGGCACGGACCAGGGTGTCCTGGAGGTAGGTCAGCCAGTCGTAGGTGACGTACGCCGGGTAGCGCGGATCGTCCTCCGCCATCGCGGCGATCTCGTCGTGGACCTCCTCGGTCACCTCCAGCCGGGTGCCGAGCGCGAGGCGCACGTCGTTCAGCGCGCGCATCCATGCCTGCGCCTGCTCGTGGGTGAGCTCCACCCTGCCGGGCTCGGCGCTGTCGAGCATGGTCTGCGCGTCGGCCCGCTTGCCGTCACGCAGGGTCGCCTCGGTGTAGCGGCGGAACTCCGCGGACTGTTCCGGGTCCTCGTAGGCCGAGGGGAACAGCCGGGCCAGCACCGGATCGGCGGACGGCTCGGACGCTCCGATGCCGAGCGCGCGCTCCAGCGGGTCGTCCCCGGTCTCCCCCGGCTCGATCAGGCCGAGGATCTGGGAGACCAACGAGCGCAGGATCGAGACCTCGGCGGCGTCGAAGACGGTGATCACGCCACCTTCACGCCCCCGCTTGAACCCTGAACTCACCGCTCGCGCCTCCGCCTGAACCCTGAACTCACCGCTCGCTCACCGTTCCTCGCCCGTTTCCCGGAAGCGCCGCACCCGTTTCCCGGAACGCCCGCTCTCCACCCGCGTCCCGGAGCGCCCGCCCCTCACCTGCCACGAACCGAGCCGCGACGGGCCCGTCTTCACTCATGAATCCTGCTGCACGGTGGCCCATAGGCCGTACGAGTGCATGATCTGCACGTCGCGCTCCATCTCCTCGCGGGTGCCGCTGGAGACCACGGCCTTGCCCTTGTGGTGCACGTCGAGCATCAGTTTCTCCGCCTTCTCCTTCGAGTAGCCGAAGACGGATTGGAAGACGTAGGTCACGTAGGACATCAGGTTGACCGGGTCGTTCCAGACGATCGTCAGCCATGGCAGATCAGGCCGGACGTCGATTGACGGACGCTCGACTTCCAACGGAGCGGTGCTACCCACATACCCCAGTCTGCCCTACCGGAGGCATAGTCTTCGACTCGTGACGATGACTATGAGCAGGGCGTTGCTTACTGATCACTATGAGCTGACGATGCTGCAGGCGGCGTTGCGTAGCGGAGCAGCGTCCCGGCACGCGGTCTTCGAGGTTTTCGCGCGGCAGTTGCTCGGGGGACGACGATACGGGGTGGTCGCCGGAACCGGCCGGGTGCTGGAGGCGGTGAAGAACTTCCGCTTCGGCGAGGAGGAGCTCGCGTTCCTCCGGGACAACCACGTGGTGGACGCCCCCACCCTGGACTTTCTCGCCGACTACCGGTTCTCCGGGAACCTGTACGGCTACCGCGAGGGTGAGTGCTACTTCCCCGGCTCCCCCATCATGACCGTGGAGGGCACGTTCGCCGAGGCCGTGCTGCTGGAGACGGTGATCCTGTCGATCCTCAACCACGACTCCGCGATCGCCACCGCCGCCGCCCGGATGGTCCACGCCGCCGGATCCAGGCCGATCATCGAGATGGGCTCGCGGCGCACCCACGAGATGGCGGCCCTGGCCTCCGCGCGGGCCGCATACCTGTGCGGGTTCGCGTCCACCTCGAACCTGATGGCCGGCCACGTGCACGGTGTGCCGACCGCCGGGACCGCGGCCCACGCGTTCACGCTGGTGCACGACTCGGAGAGGCAGGCCTTCCAGGCCCAGCTCGACTCGCTCGGCAGCGGCACGACACTGCTGGTGGACACCTACGACGTGGCGGAGGCCGTGGCGGCCGGGGTGGAGCTGGCGGGCCCCGACCTGGGCGCGATCCGCCTCGACTCCGGAGACCTGGCCGAGATCGCCCACCAGGTCCGCAAGCAGCTCGACTCGCTGGGCGCGCACAAGACCCGGATCATCGTCACCAGCGACCTGGACGAATACGCCATCGCGGCGCTGGCCTCCGCCCCCGTGGACGGCTACGGCGTCGGCACCTCGCTGGTCACCGGTTCCGGTGTGCCCACGGCCGCGATGGTGTACAAGCTCGTCGCCCGTCAGGACGCCGAAGGCGTCATACGGCCGGTGGCGAAGAAGTCGGTGGGCAAGCCCAGCCGGGGCGGCCGCAAGCATGCCTTCCGCGAGCTCGACGCCTCGGGCACGGCGGTGACCGAGCTGGTCACCACCTCCGCCGAACGGCCCGGGAACGCCCGCCCGCTCCAGATCCAGCTGATACGTGACGGTGAGATCGTCGACGGGGAGGACCTGAAGGCGGCCCGCGTGCGGCACCGCGAGACCGTCGCCGAACTTCCCACTGAGGCCCACCACCTCTCCCGGGGCGACGCGGCCATTCCGACCGTGTTTGACTAGCTTCATGGCAACCGCGCTGATCATCGTCGACGTCCAGAACGACTTCTGCGAGGGCGGCAGCCTACCGCTGAAAGGCGGCGCGGAGGTCGCCGCCGCCATCTCCCGGTACGCCGCCTCCCACCACTACGACCACATCGTCGCCACCCGCGACTACCACGTGGACCCCGGCGCCCACTTCGCCGACGAACCCGACTACGTGGATTCCTGGCCCGCCCACTGCGTGGCCGGAACCCCCGGCGCGGACTTCCACCCGGCCTTCGACACCAGGCTCGTCGAGGAGGTGTTCAGCAAGGGCGCCGACGAGGCCGCCTACAGCGGCTTCGAGGGCACCGCACCCGACGGCACCGGCCTGGCCGACTGGCTGGCCCGGCGCCAGGTGGACGCGGTGGACATCATCGGCATCGCCACCGACTACTGCGTGCGCGCCACCGCCCTGGACGCGATCCGCAACGGCCTGGCCGTACGGGTGCTGCTGGACCTGACCGCGGGAGTGTCCAAGTCGACCACCGAGGCGGCCCTGGCCGAGCTCGACAGCGCCGGGGCCCGCCTCAGCGGCGAACCGGTAATCCGGATCTAGAAGCGGGTCACGAAACATCCAAGACGCCCATCACCGTCTGCGATAAGAGTATTACGGAGAGTCGTACTCCTCTGACCCCACGGTGGTGAACCGCACATGCTCGTGCTCGGTGTCTCATGGCTGATCCTGGCTCCCCTGTGCCTGTGGCTGCTGCTGCGCGGCCCCGGGCCGGTCCGGTTGGGCGCCGTGCTCGCGCTGGCCGGGTTGGAGGCCGCCACGATCTGGGTCAACAACACCGTCCAAGCTCCACCGGCCCCGATCGCCCGGCCTGCGACGATGCCCGTTCCCGCGGCGGAGGCGGCCGGGCGCGTGCCCCCCTGTTCCACCCGGCTGCCCGTTCCCGAACGGGCGCGGGCCGCCCGGAGCCAGGGCGAGCTGCGCGCCGTGACGTTCTTCTGGACGGCCTCGGCGGACGAGTGCGACACCACGACCGTCGTCCTGCGCCAGGCGAACCGCAGGATCAGGGTCTGGATGCACGAGGGGCCCATGAAGCATCGGCCCGCCGGCGCCCGGACGCTCCCGGTGGACGTCTCGGGCGGGGTGGCTTCCGCCGAGGTGCGTCTCGTACCGCCGCTGTCCGCCGAAGGGACGTTCACGACAGTCGACGGCCGGACCGGCCGGCCGATCACCCTGCGCTGACCGGTCCGGCCAGAACGCGCAGACGCAGACCGTGGAACCCGGCCGGGTCGTCCCGCCCCCGAGGTCGCCTCCAACTTCGCCGTCGGCCTCGACTGGTTGCTGGCCGGCATCGCCACGCGGTGACCCGCGGCGACCCGGCGAAGCCCCCGCGGAGCAGACCTAGCGGGACCGCTGGGTGGCCCAGTGGCGGATCTTGTCGATCCGCTCCTGGACCTGCTCGGCGGTGGCCTGAGCGATGGCCGGACCGCCGCAGGCCCGGCGGAGCTCCGCGTGGATGACGCCGTGGGGCTGGCCGGTGCGGTGGTTCCACGCTCCCACCAGCCCGTTGAGCTCCTTGCGGAGGTTGGCGATGAGCTCGTGCGGGGCGAGCTGGGGCTCCTTGGGCTCGGGCTTGTTCCGCTTGGCCTTGAGCTGGTCGGCCTGGCGCTTGCTCAGCAGGGTCCGCACCTGGTCGGGCTCCAGCAACCCGGGCAGGCCGAGGAAGTCTTCCTCCTCGGGCGAGCCCGGTTCGGCGGCGGTGCCGAACTCGCCGCCGTCGAAGAGCACCCGGTCGAAGGTGGCGACCGCCTCCAGGGTCTCGAACGGCAGCTCGTCACCCAGGACGTCGGGGTTGTCCTTCTTGCGCTGGGCGTCGTCGAGGAGGAAGTCGTCCAGCCCCTCCTCCGGCAGCTTGCGGTCGAGCACATGGTCGCGCTCGGCCTCCATCTCCCCGGCCAGTCCCATCAGCGTGGGCACCGAGGGCAGGAAGACCGAGGCGGTCTCCCCACGCTTGCGCGCCCGGACGAAACGGCCGACGGCCTGGGCGAAGAACAGCGGAGTCGAGGTGCTCGTGGCGTAGACACCGACGGCCAGGCGCGGGATGTCGACGCCCTCGGAGACCATCCGGACCGCGACCAGCCAGCGATCCTGGGACGCGGAGAACTGCTTGATCTTCTTTGACGCCTCGGGGTCGTCGGAGAGCACGACCGTGGCACCCTCGCCGGTGATCGTGCGGATGTGCTTGGCGTAGGCGCGGGCCGTCTCGTGGTCGGTGGCGATGACCAGGCCACCCGCGTCGGGCACGCCCCTGCGCACCTCGGTCAGCCGCCTGTCGGCCGCGTGGAGCACCTGCCTGATCCAGTCGCCCTTGGGGTCGAGTGCGGCCTTCCAGGCCTGGCCGAGCTGATCCTTGGTGAGCGGGGTGCCGAGAGTCGCGGCGATCTCGTCGCCCGCGCGGGTCCGCCAGCGCATCTCACCCGCGTAGGCGAGGAAGATCACCGGCCGGACGACGCCGTCGGCGAGCGCCGGGCCGTACCCGTAGGAGTAGTCGGAGAGGCTGCGCCGGATGCCCTCGCCGTCTTCGGCGTAGGTGACGAACGGGATCGGGTTGACGTCGGACCGGAACGGCGTGCCGGTCAGCGCCAGGCGCCGCGTGGCGGGCTCGAACGCCTCACGCACACCGTCACCCCAGGACTTCGCGTCACCCGCGTGGTGGATCTCGTCGAAGATGACGAGCGTCTTGCGCGCCTCGGTCCGGGCGCGGTGCAGCGCCGGGTGCATCGAGATCTGGGCGTAGGTGACGGCCACCCCGAGGTAGTCGCGGGAGGTCGCGCCCTGGCTGTTCTTGAACTCGGGGTCGATGGGGATGCCGACCCTGCCGGCGGCGTCGGCCCACTGCTGCTTGAGATGCTCGGTCGGTGTGACGATCGTCACAGCCCGGACGATCCCTCGTGACAGGAGCTCGCTGGCGATGCGCAGCGCGAAGGTAGTCTTGCCCGCGCCCGGCGTGGCGACCGCGAGGAAGTCACGCGGCTCACGCCTGGAGTACAGGTCAAATGCCTCCTGCTGCCAGGCACGGAGCTTCGGCGCGGTGCCTCGGGCGGCACGGTCCGGATAGGAGGGGGACAGGTGGGATGCGGCGGAAGTGCTCACAGTGTCCCCAGGGTAATCTGAGTCGACGACAAGACGTGCCGATCGGGCGAGATCCTCGCCAAGGTCACCTCCACGTGCTAGGGGTCTCCGGCCCCGTACGGCCGCGCCCTCCCCGCGCCCCCGGCGCCTCCCGCCGCCCCCGGAACACTCCGCCGCGGGCGCCCGCCGCGCGTGCGGACGGGCCGCCACGACGCCTAACGGACTCCGGCGATCACCGCGTCGATCTCGGCCCTCAGCCGGGGGTCGTCCGGCTGGGCCATGCCGACCACCACGACCGGCCGCCCCCCGGGATCCGTGAGGAACACCACACGAAGATAGGACGGGCGGTTGACCACATCCCGGTATTCGGCCCGCAGGGAGCGGCTGTGCCCGCTCCGCCCGCCCACGGTGACCGCCCGGTCGTCCACGACCGTCACCTCGTCACCGTGGAGCAGCAGCCGGGCGTACAGGTCGGTGAGCTCGACCGTGGCCTTGCGCACGTCGGTCACCGGCTCCGCCGGCCTGGTCATCACCGTCGCCGTCCCGTCCTTGCCCGCCACGGAGGTGAACCCGGTGACGGGCACCACCGCGCCCACCCGCCAGCCTTCGAGCAGCGGATAGCCCACCCCCGCCGCGGGGTCGCCCACCCGGCCGGGCGGCGAGGAGGACGGCTGTGCCCGCGGGACCAGGGCGACGCCCGCCACGACGATCCCCGCACCGGCCACCAGGGCGAGCGATCCGAGCAGGCGGCGCCGCAGGCGGCTGGGGACCCGGCGGGGCGGGGCCGCGGGCGTGCCGTACCAGCGGGCCGAGGGGGGAAGGTCGTCCTGGGAGCCGGCTCCCACCGGCAGCCGCGCCCGGCGGGGCCGCTCGTCCTTGCCGTCCGGCTCTCCGGAGGGCCACACCCGGTGCCGCCCCTGCTTTCGGGGCTCCTGCGGCGGCCATGCCTGGCGAGGCCGTTCGTCCACGAGGCCTACCTCCCGGTGGTCACGGTCATCCCGTCCTACCATGCCTTCCGCGGCGCGGTCCGGCTATAGGCGATCGCCGTTATGGGAGGGGCTGCGAACCGCCGATCGTTTCATCGGTGTCCATCGGTTCTTCTCCGGCTTCTTCCGCCTGGTGGGGTGGCCCGCCACCTGGAGTCCGGCACCGGCCGCGTCCTGTCGGCCACCGCCGGGCCGAGGGGGCCGGCCGTCATGATGACCGTCCGTCACTCGCCCTGGTCGGCGGAGTCCTGCGCCTGACGGGTAGGTCCGCCCTGCGCCTCGATGAGCCGTTCCACCCCATCGAGAATGCGGGCCAGCCCGAAGCCGAACGCGTGTGCCGGGTCGATGGAGGCCTGGTGCTGCTCACCGGCCGCCTGCCCGACGCGGGATGCGACCGGAAAGCGCCGCGCGTCCACGACCTTCTCCAGCATCGGAGCGGCGGTCAGCCACCACTCCTCCTCGGTCAGGCCTGAAGTGTGCTGGGTCTGGGCGAGGTGCGCCTGCGTCCGGGCGACTCCCTCGACCTGGGTGAGCACGAGAGTGAGCACGGAGTCCATCTGCACATCCGACAAGCCGATGCCGTCGAGGGCGCGCAGCTCCGCCTCGTATTTGAGGATCGCGTTGGGGCCGAGCGAGGGACGCCCGCCAACGGCCTGCAGCAGCCAGGGGTGGCGCTGGTAGAGGTTCCAGTTTCGCTCGGCGATGAACTCCAGCGCATCCCGCCAGCCACCTCGGCGGGTGGCGGGCTCGTCGACGTCGGCGTAGAGCTCGCCCAAAGCGGTATCGACCATGAGATCTGTCAGTTCGGCTTTTCCTGGGATGTGTGTGTAAAGCGACATCGTCCCGACGCCGAGCCGCTCGGCCACGCGGCGCATCGCCGCCGCCTCCAGCCCTTCGGCGTCGGCGAGCTCCATCGCCGCTTCCACAATCGAGCGCACCGTGAGGCCGGAGCGCCCCGGTCTCGTGTGGGCACCCCAGAGCAGCGCCAGGCTGCGGGCCGGATCACTTTTTCCACTCACGGAAACATTCTCCAGCTCAATCGCGTTACGGCAACCTGCTTGCCGTACGCTGTACGGCACATAGTACGCAAGCGGGCGGAGCGAGAGAAGGACGACGGCGAACGAGACGCAGATCGCCATCGCGGCCTGGAACCCGCTGCCGGCGACGGCTCCATGGAGTTCTCCGTACGGCTCATGCGGTGGCGAGGGAATGAATTCCCGCTTCCGTGTATTGTACGGTACAGCGTACGGAACGGAAGGGATGCGCATGTACCAGCCGAGCGACGAGGAACTGAAGAGCATCGAGGCATGGTTCGCCGAATACGACGGGCTGGCCGCTCATGGCGCGATCGAGAAGCTGGCCGATCTGGCGGTCTTCCCGATGAACCTGGTCACCGACGTACCCGGCGGCTACGCGGCGGTCCGGCAGTGGACGCGGGAGGAGTACGTCGAGGCGATGAAGGAGGCCATGGGCGGGGGCACGGCGGGACTCGGGCTCGAGTCGAAGAGGACTCCGCGCTTCCTCAGTGAGAACCTCGTGGTCGTGGAGACCGAGGCGACGATGACGATCGAGGGCCAGCGGCAGGAGATGCACTACGTCGACCTTCTGGTACGCACCGAGGACGGGTGGGCGTTCCAGACGATGGTGCAGGGCGGCTGGGGATACGGCTGGCCGGCCACGAAGCGCGGCTAGAAGATCACTGAAGATCGTGTGCTCTGGCCCCGCGTCGGGTGACGCGGGGCCGGACTCATGGCTGTGCGGGGCGAGTCAGGAGACGTCTCGCATGCGTCCGGAGACCGTCACTCCGAGCAGGCCCACGGCCGCCGTGAGGGCGATGATCGTGGTGTAGCCGGTGGCGATGTCGTTATGACCGATCAGATTGATCAGCACGCCGCCGAAGCCGATCGTGAGTGCGCTGCCCAGGGTGTCGACGACCTGGAGGGCGGCGGAGTTCGCGCCCTGCTCGGCGTCGGGCGACTGGCGCATCGCGGTGACGCTGACACTGGTGACGCCGATGCCCATGCCGAATCCGGCGACGACCCAGGCCGGCACGGTGACCCAGCCGGTGACGCCGGGCACGAGCGCGAGCAGGGTCAGCAGGATGCCGGAGGTGACCGCGGTGGCGCCGATCCGCACCAGCAGGGGGCGGTCGTAGGAGCGGCGGGTCTGCAGGTAGGAGCCGGTCGACCAGCCCAGCGCGCCGAGGGTGAGCGCCACCCCCGCCTCGGTGACCGAGAAGCGGTGCACCTTGGTGAGCATCAGCGGGATGAACGCGTTGACCCCGAAGAACGCCGAGGAGAGCACGCCGCGCATCATGACCGTGGTGGGCAGGCCGCGGCCGAACCTGAGCGCCCGGGGAGGCAGCAGCCTGGGCAGGCCGACGGCCAGCAGGGCCAGTCCGGCGGCGGTGGCGATCCCGCCGGGCACCGGGGTGGTGTGCAGCCGGTCCACGCCGTACAGCAGCACTCCGGCGCCGCTCGCCGTGGCCGTGGCCGCCAGGGTCATCGCCAGCGGCCGGGACCGGGGCCCCGTCGACGGCTCGGGCGCCGGGCCCTCTCCGGTGCGCAGCGCGGGCAGGAGCATCACCATGGCCGGGATCACCAGCGGCACGATCCCATAGAAGACCCACCACCACCCGGCCGTCTGGGCGATGATCCCGCCGAGGCCGGGCCCGACCAGTGCGGGCAGCACCCAGGCGGCCGACAGGGCGGCGAACACCCTGGGCCGGACGGCGGGGTCGTAGACTCGCGCGATCATCACGTAGATCGCCACGATGACCGCGCCGCCGCCCAGTCCCTGGACGGCGCGCGCCGCGATGAACACTTCCTTGGATCCGGCCGAGCCCGCGAGCACCATGCCCGCCACGAACAGGGCCACACCGAGCAGGAACGGCCAGGCGTGACCTCGCCGGTCGGACCAGAGCCCGGCGGCGACGTTGGCGAACAGACCGGCGATGAGGAAGGCCGAGAAGCTCATGCCGTACAGGTCGAGCGCGTCGAGGTCCTTGGACACCGCGGGCATGATCGCGCCGATGGACATGCCCTCGAAGGCGATCAGCGTGACGACGAGCAGGATGCCGAGTGATGCCGTGCGGTAGTCGGGGCCGAAGATCCGAGGAGGTGTGTACGGAGCGTCAACCGTCTTCGGTACTGTCACCCGTTAAGGGTAGTGGTCCCCGCCGAATCCCGGTAAGCCAGCCACATCTCCTGCATCCTGGACGCCTGACCGGCGGTGAACTCGGTCATGCAGCGGTCATGGGCGTAGTCCATGAAGTTGTGGATCGGGTCCGGCCCCTCGCCCTTGCAGGTGTCCTTGCTGGCCGGGCAGCTCTCGGTGGGATAGGCCTCCGGCGAGGTGTCGCTGATCCCGTCACCCGGCGGCTGGCAGCCGTTCTCGAAGGTGTGCAGCAGCCCGAGCCAGTGGCCGATCTCGTGAACCGCGGTGAACCCCCGGTCGAAGTTGCGCAGCGACCCGCCCGGCAGGCTGCGCCAGTCGATGACCACGCCGTCGGTGGCGGGCTCTTTCTTGTACCAGTAGGGGTAGGTGGAGTAGCCGAGCATCAGCTGGCTGAGCTGGGCGACATAGAGGTTGAGGGTCTCCGCGCCGCCCTTGCGCATCTGCTTGATCACCCGCTCGTGAGCGAACGGGTCGCGGAACCAGGTCGCGTTTTCGGTCCGGGTGAGACCGTCGAGGCGGAACCGGATCCCGGTGTCGGCTCCGCCGAGCAGGCCGCCGTAGGCGGCGTTGAGCGTGGCGATCTGGCTCTGCACCGCGCTGTCCTGCGCCCCGAGGGACCCGGAGGTGATGACGTGCACCCAGGTGGGAATCGTGATGGTGCCTCGGTCCCCGCGGCGCAGCGCGGACTGGCGCGACCTCAGGTCGGCCATCATCTCCGCGATCTGCGCCTGGTCCGGTGCGTACGGCTCGGGCCCGCGCCCGGGGCTCACGGCCCGTGCGGCACCGGCGCACCCCTGGGGCCCGCTCGCGGCGGACACCGGGGCGGGGATGAGGCAGGCCCCACCCACCGTGAACAGGCATACGGAAAAAACGGCGATCGCGCGCCGAGCCATGCGCTCCCCCGACAGGTCACATCCGCTGGTCGATTGCCGCTCGACGGCGACGTCTCGACCGTAACCTCATCGGTGGCGATCACCCATGAGCAACACTCACTCGTTGTCGCCGTCTTCGCCCTTGGGCAGCCCCTCGTAGATCTCCTTGCACTCGGGGCAGACCGGGAACTTCTGCGGATCCCGGTTCGGCACCCAGACCTTGCCGCAGAGCGCGCGCACCGGAATGCCGCTGAACGCGCTCTCCATGATCTTGTTCTTCTCGACATAGTGGGCGAACCGCTCGTGGTCGCCGTCGCCGTGGGACAGGTCCGGCCGGATGTCGCTCTCAGGGAGAATCTTCGTGCTCACCCTGCCGATTTTATGCCCGGACCACCGTGGTTCCCGCCCCGGCGCTCACCGACGCCGCGAACCCGGCCGTCCAGCCCAGCACGCCCCCCCAGAGCAGCCCGGCGGTCACGGCCCCCAGCAGGAAACCGGCGTAGGCGCCGGGACCGGCCTCGACGATCTGTGAGATGACCACCGCGCGCAGCACCCCGGCCACCACCGCGCCCAGGACGAAGGCGCCCCAACCGGAGAAGAAGGCCCGCACGGCCCCGCCCCTGCGGCGTGCGGTCAGCCAGCCGACCACACCGACCATGACCAGGGCGGCGAGGCTCTCGGTGAGCGTGAGGAGCCAGCCCGTCTCCCCGAGCGGGACGACCCGCAGTCCGGGCAGGCCGTACGGCAGGCCCACCGCGGAGGGCACGGCGAGATAGCCCGCGACGGTGGCGAGGCGCGCGCCGAACATCCCGAACGCCAAGACGATCAGCAAGGTAACGACCGCCGGCAAGCCATTGCGAACAAAGCTCATGTTCGGCAGGCTAACGCTCAACCGATTTCCACGAAAGACCCGGATCGGGGCCTCAGCGCACGCCATGTGCCGGGCCTCGGGAAGGTGGCCGGGAGATGGAGGCATCGCGATGAAGCGTCCGCGTTTGGCCGTCGCGGGACTGGCCCTGGCCGTCGCCGTCGCGGGCGGGCTGGTCTCGGCCGTCCGGGGTGACGCCCCCGGACGCGTCCCGCGGTTCGTCACCGACGACCGGGGACGGGTGCTGACCCTCCACGGCTTCAACACCGCGAGCAGCGCCAAGGGCACCCCGGACGGACTGCCCAAGCTGACCGAGGCGGACGTCGAGACCGAATACCGGGCGATGGGCACGAACTTCGTCCGGTTTCTGGTGCAGTGGCGAGCCGTCGAACCAGCCCCCGGTGTCTATGACACGAAATATCTGGAAAAGGTGGCCGAGCGGGTCGGCTGGTACGCCAAGCGCGGCTACCACGTCATGCTCGACATGCACCAGGACCTGTGGGGCGACCGCGTCACCCCCGACGGGCACGCGGGCAACGGCGCTCCCGGGTGGGCCACCTACACCGACGGCCTGCCGGTCGCCCGCGAACACGACACCTGGGAGCTGTACTACCTCGACCCCGGCGTCATGCGGGCCTTCGACCACTTCTGGAACACCACCGGCGAGCACCCCGAGCTGATGGACCACTACGCCAAGGCCTGGCGGGCGGTGGCGGAGCACTTCAAGGACAACCCGGCGGTCATCGGCTACGACCTGATGAACGAGCCGTGGGGCGGCGCGGTGCAGGGCGCCGCGTTCGAGAACGGCCCGCTGGCCGAGCTCTACCGGCGCACGATCGCGCAGATCAGGACCGTCGACCACGACAACTGGATCTTCGTGGAGCCGCAGGCGGTCGGGATCAACTGGGGCCTGCCCAGCGGCCTGCCCCGCCTGGAGGACCCGCGCGCGGGCGAGCCGCGGATCGGCCTGGCCCCGCACGTCTACCCGCTCCCGCTGGACCTGAACGAGGACTACGTGGGCGCCTCCCGCGAGTGGACCGACCGGACCCTGGGCTGGTGGCGCGCGAACATGCTCCGCCTCGCCGAGCGCCAGGACGGGCCGGTCATCCTGGGCGAGTTCGGCCTCGACACCACCCGGCCGGGCGCGACCGACCTGGTGGAACGGGTGCTGGACCTGACCGACGAGGCCGGCATGGGCCGGGCCTACTGGTCGCGCGACCCGGGGCCGTGGGGCCCCTACGACTCCAAGGGCAACCCCGGGCCGCTCGTGCCCGTCTACGCCAGGCCGTACCCGAGGGCGATCGGCGGCGTCCCCCGGCAGATCACCTATGACCGCGAGGCCCACTCGCTGACCGTGCGCTTCGACGCCAACGGGACCGGCCCGACCGAGATCTACCTGCCCGCCGACGAGTTCCCCCGTGGCGGCAAGGTCGCCGGGGCGACCTCCTCCACCTGGGACCCGGACCGGCGGGTCCTGACCGTGGTGACCCCGGCCTCGGGCGCCCAGACGCTCACGGTCACCCCTGCGTAGACGAGTACGGCTCCCGCCGGGCGATGGCGGGAGCCGTACGGCGATGGCGGGGATCAGCCCATGTGGATCGGGGCGTCCTCCGACTTGCGCCCGGCCTTGACGAACAGGGCGAGCACCGCCGCGAGGACCGCGACACCCGTGCTGACCACGAAGCCGAGGTGCATGCCGTCCAGGAAGGACAGGTGCGACACGTTGGCGATGCCCTGCACGACCTGCTCGGGCACGCCCGGCATCATCTTCGGGGTGGGCGCCCCGCCGAAGGTCGCCAGCTCCTTCAGCCCCTCGATCTGCTGCGGCGGGAGCGGCGGAAGCTTGGCCTCCGTCCAGTGGCCGTCGTAGACGTCTGCCACCTTCGCCGACACGATCGCACCGAGGATGGCCGTGCCGAGCGCGCCGCCGACCTGCATGGCCGACTGCTGGACGCCGCCCGCGACACCGCTGAGCTCCTCCGGCGCGTTGCCGACGATGATCTCGGTGGCGCCGACGAAGACCGGCGAGAGCCCGAAGGCCAGCAGGAGGAACGGGATCCCGCTGTCGAGGAAGCCGGCGTCGAGGCTGAGCCGGGACATCAGGAACATCGCCGTGGCGGTGATCAGCATGCCGCCCGCGATCGTGACCTTGGGACCGAACTTGCCGATGAGCACGGCGGCCAGCGGCGAGGCGATGATCATGCCTGCGCTCATCGGCAGCATCCGCACGCCGGACTCCAGGGGGGTGAGCCCGTGCACGCCCTGGAAGAAGAACGTGAGGAAGAACATCGCGCCGAACATGGAGAAGGCGACGAGCATCATCAGGCCGGTGCCGATGGAGACCGAGGCGTTCTTGAAGAGGCTGAGCGGCACGAGCGGCTCGGACGCCATGGTCTGCCACCACACGAACACGGCCCCGACCACCAGGGCCGCCGCCAGGAAGCCGACGGTCCGCAGGTCGCCCCAGCCCCAGTCAGGGGCCTTGATGATGGCCCAGACCAGGGAGAACATCGCGACCGACAGCAGCACGACACCCAGCCAGTCGACCTTCGACAGGGTCTGCGCCCGGCTCTCGGTGAGCACCCACAGGCCCATGGCCAGGGCCACGACGCCCACGGGGACGTTGATGAAGAAGACCGACTGCCAGTTCACGTTCTGCACCAGCAGGCCCCCGACGATCGGACCGGCGGCGCTGGACAGGCCGATGATGCCGCCCCAGGCACCCATCGCCACCTTCAGCCGCTCGCCGGGGAAGGCCATCCGCAGCAGCGCGAGGGCGGCGGGCTGGAGCAGCGCGCCGAACAGGCCCTGGAGCACGCGCAGCCCGATCAGCACGCCGACCGAGGAGCTGAGGCCGATCGCGAGCGAGGAGAGCGCGAAGCCCGCGACGCCGATCAGGAAGATCCGCTTGTGTCCGAACAGGTCACCGAGCTTGCCCGCGGTGATCAGGAACACGGCGAGCGCGAGCAGGTAACCGCTGGTCACCCACTGCAGGTCGGCAAGGGATGCCTTGAGGTCATTAGCGATCACCGGGTTGGCGATGGCGACGACGGTGCCGTCGAGCATCACCATGACCACACCGAGCGACACGGCCAGCAGCGTGAGCCATGGATGCCCCTGCCTCGACGTGCCGAAATCCGATGGCGGCGCGGCCACCGTCTTGGCTTGAGCCATGGAAGAAGTTCCCCTCGTGAGTTTCATCCGCCCCACATGGAGCGGCAACCCCAGGTAATTTATGACAGCCACTGACAAATGACAAATCATTACTATAAGACAGTCCATGACTTGTGGCAGACTGTGAACAACACGTTTCGAAGGGATGACATGCATGGGGCAGTCCGGCCTACGTGAACGCAAGAAACAGAAGACGCGGCTGGCGCTGATCGACGCCGCCCTCGACCTGTTCATCGAGCAGGGCTACGAGGCCACGACCGTCGACCAGATCGCGGCCGCCGTGGACGTCTCACCCCGCACGTTCTTCCGCTACTTCGCGACCAAGGAGGACGTCGCCCTCTCCCTGCCCCTCGACGTGCAGGAGGTCATGCTGGCCGAGCTGGCCTGCCGGCCGGCGGAAGAACCGCCTTTCACCGCGCTCAGCCATGCCCTGCGCGCGGTGATCACCATGCTAGAGGAGGGCGACCTCGCCGAAAGATCCAGGTTCCTCAAAGCGCACGAGCTGATCGAGAGCACTCCGGCGCTCCTGGCCGGAAGCGTGCGCCGGATGGTGGAGAACGAGCGCCGGGTGATCTCCGAGATCACCCGGCGCGAGGGCACCGACCCGGACGACCTGCTGCCCCAGTTCGTCGTCGTGCTCTTCACCGCCGTGACCCGGACCGGCTTCGAGTTCTGCGATCGGGCGAGCATCCACGACCTCCCCGCCCTGGCCGAGCGCATGGAGGCGGCGCTGGCTCTGGCCGAGCGCTCGCTGCGCCCCGGCTGGGATCGCCCCTAGAGATCGTCACCTGTCCGTACGGCGGGCGACGATCTCACGGACGACCGAGGCCAGGAGGTCGATGTCGGCCTCGGTGGTGCGCCAGTTGACGATGGCCGGTCGCAGGGCGGTCATGCCCCGGTAGGTGGTGGTCCCGGCGTAGACCCGGCCGTCGGCGAGCAACTCCTCGCCGAGCCACCTGTTCAGCTCGTTCAGCTCCTCCTCCGGAACGCCCGGGGGACGGTAGCGGAAGCAGACCACGCAGAGCCGTATCGGGGCGAGCAGTTCCAGGTCGGGGGCCTCCTCGACGATCCGGCCGAGCCGCAGGGCCAGGTCGTGGTGGCGCTCGACCATCTCCCGGTAGCCCTGCCTGCCATAGGCGCGCAGGGTCGCCCAGATGGGCAGGGCCCGCGCCCGCCGCGAGGACTCGGGACCCAGGCAGTTGTAGTTGATCTGCGGGTCGTCCTCGGCGGGCAGGTACGGCGCGCCCCACGGGCCGAACGTCCGGCTCAGGAACGCCGGGTCGCGGACGAACGCGAACCCGCTCTCATAGGGGACGTTGAGCCACTTGTGCCCGTCGGCGGCCACCGAGTGAGCCCTCTCCACCCCGCGGACCAGATGCGACAGGCGAGGCGAGGTGGCCGCGAACAGCCCGAAGGCCCCGTCCACGTGCAGCCAGGCGCCGTGCCGCTCGGCCAGGTCGGCCAGGTCGCCGATGGGGTCGAAGTCGCCGGTGTTCACCTCACCGGCGTTCCCGACGATCACCGCCGGGCCGTCGATCTCCCCCAGCGCCCGGTCCATCGCCTCCAGGTCGACCCGTCCGGCCTCGTCTCGGGCGAGGACCCGGACGCTGTCACGGCCGCAGCCGAGCGTCAGCAGCGCCTTGCGGCTGCTCGGGTGGATGTATCCACCCGCCAGCACGGGCATCCGCGGCAGCCCCGCGAGCCCGTCCGCCGTCACGTCGGCGCCGTGCTGCTCGCCCCACCACTGCCGGGCGCACGCCAGTCCGGTGAGGTTGGCGAAGGTCGCGCTGGGAGTCAGCACGCCGCCGTAGGACTGCGGCAGCCCGAACAGGTCCTTGAGCCACCGCAGCACGACGGTCTCCGCCCGGGCGGCGAGCGGCGAGGTCAGCCAGAGCCCGGCCGACTGGTCCAGCAGCGAGGTGATCCAGTCACCCGCCTGGGCCGCCGGGGTGGAGCCGCCGACGACGAAGTGGAAGAAACGCGGCCCCGAGGAGTGGGTCGCCGCCGCGGTGCCGACATGCAGCAGCCGCTCGACGCTGTCCAGCGTGCCCTGGCCGTACTCGGGAAACCGGTCATCGAGCAGGTCGAGCATCGCGTCGGCGGCGTGGTCGTGGACGGGACGGTCGCCGAGCGAGTCGAGGTACGGCCCGGCGGCCTTGGCCACCGCCTCAAGCGCCCTCGAAGCCTGATCGCGCTCGTTCAGAGGATCGCTCATTCATGCAGAAAAACACACCTGGCATCGGTTTGTCAGCCATGTCCCGATCTTCGGCGTTCCGGCCCCCGCGAGGCGGCGCCCGCCTCCGGGCGGAGAACGTCGCAGCTCGCAGGCGGGTGCCGTCCCAGCGCGTTCTGGGCGACGTCCGGCCGGCGCGGCGCTAGGGTGCCGGTTAAGGCAAGGAAAACGACACATGACAGGATCCGCCTCGCCCGCCCCAGGAAGCAGCACCGTTCCCGCGCGCCGAGCGCCCCACCCCGTCCGGGAGACGTGATGACCAGCTCGCGACCCGTCATCGACGTGGTGGTCCTCACCATGAACGACCGGCCCGCCGCGTTCCCGCGGGCGATGGCGTCCCTTCTGGCCCAGCAGGGCGTCGAGCTGCGTGTGGTCATCGTGGGCAACGGAGTCGAGCCCGATCCCGGCCAGGTGCCCGCCGCCGTGCGCACCGTCACCCTGCCCGTCAACGCGGGCATTCCCGAGGGCCGCAACGTGGGCGCCGACGCCCTGGCGGGGCCCGGCTGCGGCGAGTTCGTCTTCTTCTTCGACAACGACGCCGTTCTCCCGGCTCCCGACACTCTCGCCCGGCTCGTCGCGGAAGCCCGCCGTCACCCCGAGGCCGCCTACATCCAGCCGCGCATCGCCGACCCCGACACCGGCGCCACCATGCGCCGCTGGGTTCCACGCCTGCGCGCCGGCGACGCCACCCGCCCCGGCGTCATCACCGTCATGGCCGAAGGCGTGGTCCTCGTACGCCGCGCCGACTACGAGCAGGCCGGCGGCTGGCCCGGCCATTTCTTCCTCTTCCACGAGGGCATCGACCTGAGCTGGCGGCTGTGGGACCTCGGGCGCACCGGCTGGTACGCACCCGACATCGTGATCCACCACCCCGCCACCGACCCCGCCCGGCACGCCGGCTTCTACCGCCTCGTCGCCCGCAACCGCGTCTGGCTCGCCTACCGCCGCCTGCCCGCCCCCCTGATCCCCGTCTACCTGGCGACCTGGACGCTGCTCGGCGTCATCCGGATCCGGTCCCGCGCGAACCTCGCCCTCTGGGCCGCCGGTCTGCGGGAAGGCCTCAAGGGAGGGCACGGCCGGCGCCGGCCGATGTCCTGGACCACCGTGCTGCGGCTCACCCGCGCCGGCCGTCCCCCGATCATCTGAGCGTCTTCCGGCGGCACGGCGCTCGCGCGGTCGCGGAAATCGCCGGCCCGCGCCGGACCCGTTCGGCTAGTTCATCGAGGGATCGTCGGGGCAGGTCGCCACGTAGGCGAGTTCGTCCCGCTGGCGGCGGAGAACCGCGCGCCACAGCGACTCGGGGTCATGGTGGAAGGTGTCGCCGGGCTCCGAGTCCACGACGTACCACGCGCCCTCGCCGATCTCCGCCTCCAGCTGCCCCGCCGTCCACCCGGCGTATCCCGCGAAGATCCGCATCTGGGCGATCTCTCCGGCGAGGATCTCCGGTGGGGCGTCGAGGTCGACGGTGCCGAGCCGGGACACGGCGGGCGTGCCCGCGTGCAGTCTCCGCCAGCCGAGAGGCTCCTGGCCGCTCGGGACCGCGGCCAGCGCCAGGGCGCTGTCGGTCTGCACGGGACCGCCCTGGAACAGCACGGGCGGACCGGTCACCATGGAATCCCAGGTGGGCAGCACTTGGATCACCGAGATGTCACTGGGGCGGTTGAGCACCACACCCAGGGTGCCTCCGTCGATGTCATGCTCCAAGACCAGCACCACGCTGCGCCGGAAGTTGGGATCGTCGAGCTGTGGTGTCGCCACCAGTAACCCACCGACGTAGATCGCTGCCGCCATACATCCATCATGAGGGGTAGACCCCGCACCGCGCTGCCCGCCCCCGCTCAGGATCCCTTAGATCTTGCGCTATATCACATAGGGTGCGTCGGAGATGACCTCGGGTAGCGAAAGTCGCCGACCGAGGAGGAGCGCGGCGAGGAGGCCGGGGAAGGACCTTCAGGTGGTCCTTCCACGCGGCCCCCGCGCACCCGCGACCGAGCCATCAGGCCTCGGTCATGCCGCTGCGCACCCGGCCCCCGGCCGACTCGCGCACGGCCGCCGCGACGGTCCCCGCCACATCCGCGTGGAACACGCTGGGGATGATGTAGTTCGGGCCGAGCTCCTCGTCGGTGACCACGGCGGCCAGCGCCCTGGCCGCCGCCAGCAGCATCTCCTGGTTGACCACGCTGGCCTGGGCGTCGAGCAGGCCGCGGAAGACGCCGGGGAAGGCGAGCACGTTGTTGATCTGGTTCGGGTAGTCCGAGCGGCCGGTGGCGACCACGGCGGCGTGCTCGCGGGCGTCGTCCGGTGAGACCTCGGGCTCCGGGTTGGCCAGCGCGAAGACCACCGCGTCATCGGCCATCGTGGCGATGTCGTCGCCGCTGAGGATGCCGGGGGCGGAGACGCCGATGAACACGTCGGCGCCCTTGACCGCGCCGCGCAGATCACCGGAGTAGCCTTCGGCGTTGGTGTGGTCGGCGATCCACTGGAGCGACTCGTCGAGGTCGTCACGGCCGCCGTGCACCGCGCCCAGATAGTCGCAGACGATCACGTTGTGCGCGCCGGCCGCGAGCAGCAGGCGCAGCACGGCCGTACCGGCCGCGCCGGCGCCGGCGAGGGTGATGCGGACCTCGCTCAGATCCTTGCCGACCACGCGCAGCGCGTTGGTGAGCGCGGCGAGCACGCAGATCGCGGTGCCGTGCTGGTCGTCGTGGAAGACCGGGATGTCCAGCAGCTCACGCAGCCGCCGCTCCACCTCGAAGCAGCGCGGCGCCGAGATGTCCTCCAGGTTGATGCCGCCGAAACCGGGGGCGATGAGCTGGACGGCCCGCACGATCTCGTCGACGTCCTGGGTGTCCAGGCAGATCGGCCAGGCGTCGATGTCGGCGAACCGTTTGAACAGCGCCGCCTTGCCCTCCATGACCGGGAGCGCGGCCGCCGGGCCGATGTTGCCCAGGCCCAGTACGGCGGAGCCGTCGGTGACCACGGCGACGCTGTTGCGCTTGATGGTCAGGCGGCGGGCGTCTTCGGGGTTGCGGGCGATGGCCATGGAGACCCGCGCGACACCGGGGGTGTAGGCCATGGAGAGCTCGTCACGGTTGCGCAACGGGACCTTCGAGCGCATCTCGATCTTGCCGCCGAGGTGCATGAGGAAGGTCCGGTCGGAGACCTTGTGGATGACGACACCTTCGACCGCCTCGAGGTTGTCCACGATCGCCTGGGCGTGCTCGGTGTCGCGCGCGGCGCAGGTGACGTCGATGCGCAGGGTCTCATGCCCGGCGGTGGTCACGTCGAGGGCGGTGACCACACCTCCGGCGGACTCTACGGCGTGGGTGAGCTGGCTGACGGCCTTACCGCCGGCAGGCACCTCCAGGCGCACGGTGATGGAGTACGACACGCTCGGCACGGTGGCCACAGTCATCCGCTCCTTTGCGACTGACCTGACTGGGATCCCTCCATCGTGCCATTACCGGACGAGTGGCCGTGCCGGTCACGGTCAGCTGAGAGCTGTCGATGCGGTCACAATCATTTCCACACACGTGTTGATCGGGATGCTCGTGCTGTCGATCACCAGGTGATACAGGATCGCCGAAGCCGGGTCGGCCCGGTAGAAATGGCGGACGTAGGCGGCTCGCGCCCGGTCGTTGTCCTCCACGAGCTTGCGCGCCTGGCGCTCGGTCACCCCGGACAAAACCGCCGTCTGAAGGATCCGGCGTTTGACCGGGGCGTCCAGACGCACGTGCAGGGCACCGGGGTGGTCGGCCAGGACCAGCGCCCCGGCCCTGCCGAGGAACACCCCGCCCTGGCCGCGCGCGATCTGCCTGATCACCCGTTCGGTGTGGGCGACGAAGTCCTCGGCGGGCAGCGGCATGGCTCCCGGGAAATATATGTCGATGCCGCCGAAGGTGACCGTCGGAAGGCGCATGGCCCCTGACAGCAGCCGGCCGAGCCCGTGTTCGGCCCGGTCGTCGTGGGCGAGCGCCTCCTCCAGCGTGCATCCGAGCTCCTCCGCCACCGCGTCGGGGATCGCACGGTCCAGGAAGGGCACGCCCAAACGTCCGGCGACCGCCGGTCCGATCACATTTCCGGCGGTGCCGTACGTCGCGGAGATGGTGACGACCCGCACGTCCTTGTTAATGCCCACAAAACGGGGCAATCAGAACAGATTGGGCCGGGCGATCAGAACAGCACGCTGGCCAGGTTCCTGCGGGCCCTTCCGATGGACGGGTCGTCGGAGGGAAGAGTGTCGAACAGGCCGAGCAGATGCTTCCTGGCCTTGTCGCGCTCTTCGCCCGAGGTCCGGCGCACCGCCTCGACGAGCCGGTCGAAGGCCGCGTCCACCTCGCCGGAGAGCATCTCGAAGTCGGCGGCCAGGAGCTGGGCGTCGATGTCGGCGGGGTCGGTCAGGCGGCGCTGCACCTCGGCGGGGTCGACGTCCTGGGTCCGCCGGATCAGGCCGAGCCCGGCCAGGCCCAGCTTGGCGTCCTCGTTGTTCGGAGAGCGGGCCAGCAACCGCTCGTAGGCGGCCACGGCGCCGTCGAGGTCACCGGCCTCGATGGCCTCCTCCGCGGCGAGCAGGTCCGGGTCGGCCGGGGGCTCCTGCCGCTGCCCCGCCTCGGCCTCGGCGCCCTCGGCGGGCGGCGGGAGGTATTGGGCCAGAGCCTGCATGAGCTGCGACAGCCAGTCGCGCAGCTGCTCTTCGGTGGCGATGCCGGGAACGACCGCCACCGGCTGCCCCTGGAAAAGGGCATACAGGGCAGGCACGTTCTGCACCCGGAGCGCCTGCGCGATCTGCGGGCTCGCCTCGACGTCCACCCGGGCCAGGATCCACCTGCCCCCGCTCTCGGCGGCGAGCTTCTCCAGCAGCTGGCTGTATTCCTTCGCCTGCTCGGCGCGGGTCACGGTGAGCTCCAGCAGCACGAGGCTGCTCATGGAGCGTTCGATGACCTCGGCCGCGAAATTGGCGTCATCGACGTATACGACCTGCGCCGGAGTGCCGCCGGCCTCGTGCGCGGCGGCCTCCCGCCGCGCCTGCGCCTCTAGCGCCTGCTTACGCGCGCCGAGATCCACGGCACCGTAAAGCGATCCGGGTCGATTGAAGTCCGCTGGGCTCATACTCCAATCCTGCCGCATCCCGGCCGCTGCGCTGAATCGCGCCCTGGGCCCCGCCTCCCCGCGGGTCTTCGCCTACGCCGCCAATCGGCCAGGTGGCGCGCCGGTGGGCGAAGACCTACGGGGGCAAGGGCCTAGAAGCGGGCGGGCTCGGCGTAGACGCCCCACTCGCCGCGAAGCGCGTCGCAGATCTCGCCCAGGGTGGCCTCGGCGCGGACCGCGTCGAGCATGGGCGGGATCAGGTTGCCCTCGCCCTTGGCGACCTGCACCATCGCGGCCAGCGCCGCGTCCACGGCCCCCTGGTCGCGCCCGGCGCGGCGGTCGGCGAGGACACGGTTCTGCTCACGCTCGATCTCGTGACTGACCCGGAGGATCTCCAGCGGCTCGTCGATGGAGGCCGTGTGGCAGTTCACCCCGACGATCCGCTTGTCCCCCTTCTCCAGCTTGCGCTGGTAGTCGAAGGCGGCCTCGGCGATCTCGGACATGAACCAGCCGTCCTCGATGCCACGCAGGATCCCGGCGGTCATCGACCCGTCGGAGCCCATGTCCCGGATCTTCGCGAAGATGGCCTCGGCCTCGGCCTCAAGCCGATCGGTCAGCGCTTCCACGTACCAGGATCCGCCGAGCGGGTCGGCGACGTTGACGACCTCGGTCTCCTCCATGATCACCTGCTGGGTGCGCAGCGCGATCTCGGCCGCCTTCTCCGAGGGGAGCGCCAGAACCTCGTCCAGCGCGTTGGTGTGCAGGGAGTTGGTGCCGCCGAGCACGGCCGCGAGCGCCTCGATCGCGGTGCGCACCACGTTGTTGTACGGCTGCTGCGCGGTCAGCGAGACTCCCGCCGTCTGGGTGTGGAAACGCAGCCACTGGGCCTTGTCGGTCTTGGCGCCGTAGACGTCGCGCAACCACCGCGCCCAGATCCGCCGCGCGGCCCGGAACTTGGCGATCTCCTCGAAGAAGTCGATGTGCGCGTCGAAGAAGAAGGACAGGCCGGGGGCGAAGACGTCGATGTCCAGGCCGCGCGACAGGCCGAGCTCCACGTAGCCGAACCCGTCGGCCAGGGTGAAGGCCAGCTCCTGCGCGGCCGTGGCACCGGCCTCACGAATGTGGTAGCCGGACACGCTGAGCGGCTTGTAGGCCGGGATCTCCGCGGCGCAGAACTCCATCAGGTCGCCGATCAGCCGCAGGTGCGGCTCGGGGGCGAACAGCCACTCCTTCTGCGCGATGTACTCCTTGAAGATGTCGGTCTGGAGCGTCCCGTTGAGCTTCCCGACCGGCACCCCCTGCCGCTCGGCGGCGACGACGTACATGCAGAAGATCGGGACGGCCGGGCCGCTGATCGTCATCGAGGTCGTGATGTCACCGAGGGGGATCCCGTCGAAGAGCAGGTCCATGTCCAGCGCGGAGTCGATCGCCACCCCGCAGTGGCCGACCTCGCCGAGCGAGCGCGGGTCGTCGGAGTCGCGGCCCATCAGCGTCGGCATGTCGAAGGCGACGCTGAGCCCGCCGCCGCCCGCCCCCAGGATCATCTTGTAACGCTCGTTGGTCTGCTTGGCGTTGCCGAACCCCGCGAACTGCCGGATGGTCCAGGCCTTGCCCCGGTAGCCGGTCGGGTGCAGACCGCGTGTGAAGGGGTATTCCCCCGGCCAGCCGATGCGCTCCATGCGCGGATCGTCACCGGCGGGCCCGTAGACAGGCTCCACGTCAAGCCCGGAGAGCGTCCGGAACTCGGCCTCGCGCTTGGCGGCCTTGTCGAACCGCGCCTGCCAGCGCGCGCGTCCCGCCTCGATCTCCTCGGCGTCCATCGCCAACTCCCTTGTGTGGCTTACGGCTCCTGCCCGGCTTGTGGCCTCAGAGAAATACTAGGACGTCCTAGTAATTTTTGGCCAGCGCCATCCGGAGAGCAGCCGTGACGGAGCCCTCGCCCTACCCGGGCCCGGCCTCAGCCCTCGAAGTCTCCAGCCGCCACCCTGAGGGTTCTGAGCAGGCCGAACATCTGCTCCAGCTCCGCCTCGCCGTACATGGTCATGGCGAAATCGGCACCCATCAGATCGGCGGTCGCCTCGCTCACGACCTTCCGGCCCCTGTCGGTGATCTCCGCCAGCACCCCGCGCCCGTCCCGCGGGTTGCGCATACGGCGGACCAGCCCGGCCCGCTCCAGCCGATCCACGGTGTTCGTCACGCTGGTGGGGTGCACCATCAGGCGCTCGCCGATCCGGGACAGCGGCAACGCCCCCGTCTTGCTGAAGGTCAGCAAAACCAATGCCTCGTACCGAGCAAAGGTCAAGTCATGCGGCTTGAGGAGCGTGTCCAGTTGCGAGAGCAGGATCTGGTGCGCTCTCATGATCGACGTGACGGCGGCCATGGCCGAGGACGGTCCGAAGTGAACGCGCCACGTCTCCGCGGCGCGCTCGATGGGGTCGAACGGCAAATTCAGCTGACCTGTAGCCACAGGGCTACGGTAGCGCGACCTCATCCCGGTTCGCCCATATACGTAGAGTTACCAGATTGACGGCTTCACCAAGAACCCGGGCGCCAAACGTCACGCTCAGTTATGGTTCCCACATCGAATGGTGAGGGCGCGGCCAAGTGGCCGCGCGGACTCAGTCCGGCCTGCGGGGGATGCACGCCGGACCGGTTGCCGAGGGGACCGGCCACCGCACATTCACGGCACGGGGGGTGCTTGATGAACGACAACTCGGTGGCGTTCAGACGCCACACAGACCTCGGCTCGGCCGACGCGGCGTGGATCCGTTCCACGCGCGCCGGTGCGTGAGCACAGGGGCGTTTCACGCGCGGAACTCCAGCAGAGTGCATTGGTGGCGATCGCCGTCCTGCTCGTGCTGGGCGTGGTCGCGGCGTGGAGCGTCCTCATTCCCGGTGTCAGCGCGTGGGAGAACATAGTCGTCGCGGTGATCGGCTCGCTCCGGCTCACCGGACCGGTGGCCTCGGCGTTCGCCGCCTGGGTGGCGGTACGCAGGCGACGCGGGACCGGCCGGCGGTCCATGACCGCCTGGCAGGCGATGCGCGTGCCGCTGGCGATCATGGTGGTGGTCTGGGGATCCTTCACCGCCACGGTGCTGTGCCTGGCGATCAGGACCATGCTCACCGAGCAGGCGGGACGGCTGCTGCCCAGCGGGCTGGTCATGGGCGTGGCGGGACTCGCGCTTTACGTCACCATCGGCTGGGTGACCGGCTGGCTGCTGCCTTGGACGATCACACCGGTGTTCGCCGGAATCGGCTGCTATGGCCTGTTCACGTGGCTCGCCCAAGGGGTGACCTGGGCCGACCGCCTCACTCCGGCCACGCAGGAGCCGTACGACCCGTTCCAGGGGTTGAGCTCGGCGGCCTTCGCCGACCAGACGCTCTGGCTGCTGGGCGTCAGCACCGCGCTGCTGCTCGGCTGGGCCGCCCTCGTGACGCGCCAGGCGCTCGTGCTGGCCGCCGCGCTGCTGGCGGTGCTGGCCGCCGGAACCGGAATGGCCCGGCTCTTCACCGAGCCGCAGACGATCTCCGCCCAGCGGGTGGTCTACAGCTGCCAGGAATGGCCGATCACGGTCTGCGTGCACCCGGGGATGCGCACCGGGCTGCCCGAGCTCGGCTCCGCGTTCATCAAGATCGCCGCCCGGCTGGCGGGGACGCCCGGCGAGTTCTCCCGGCTGGAGCAGCATCCCCGGCGCGACGACATCACCCTCGCCCCGGGCGCGGTGCCCATCCACGTGGACGACCTGGCCGCCGGTTTCGCCGACGAGGCGGCCGACGAGTTCGTCGAGAACCTGGCCCGGGAGTGCGACGGCACCCCCGCGGGCGGCTATCGCGACATCGTGATCGCGTGGTTGCGCGGCAAGCCGCTACCCAGCGGACCGCTTCCCGAGCACCAGTACGCCGCTGCGTGGTTCGCCGGTCTCAGCGACACCCAGCGGCGGGACTGGCTCCGGGAGCACTACACCGACTTCGCCGAATGCCGCCTGCAGAGCAGTCACTTCGGCGGCCAGACCGGAGAGACGTGGCAGCCGGAGCAGGGCGTCCAGACCGATCAGGAGAACCACATCAGGCGGAACCGGCAGGCCCACTCGCCCTCCCTGGCACCCGGCCTCGCGCCCTCTGCCACCATGGCCACACCGCCCGCCCCGTACGGGGGTCCCACCGAGCAGCCGGGCGCGAAAGCACGGCCGCGGGATTGACAGGATCCGCATAGGCTCGACGTGAGAAAGCGGCCGCCCAGGGAAAGAGACCGCTGTGAAAGCCCCTCTAGAAGCACCGCCCGAGGCGCTCTCCACGCCTCGCCGGCGCGCCTGGCGCTTCCTCGCCGGACTGCTCGTCGCCGTCATCCTCCTCGTCGTGGGCGGCCGCCTGGCCTGGTCGTGGCTCAACCCGTTCGGTGAGAGCACGATCGACCGCAGCCAGCCCGTGCTCCTGCAGTCCATTCACAACCTCAGCCGCTTCGAGGCGGCCACCGGCAACTTCCAGGTCGTCGTGGACCTGGAGAAGGACGCGGCCTTCCTGCCCGACGCCGTCAAGGGCAGCCGCACCCTCTTCATCGGCGCGGGCGGCGTCGACGCCTACGTCGACTTCGGCGGTCTCGCCACGGGCGCGCTGACCGTCTCGCCCGACCGCCGGGAGGTCACGGTTCGGCTGCCGCACGCCCAGCTTGAGAAACCCAACCTCGACAACAAGCGCTCCTACGTCTATGCCCAGCAGCGCGGCCTGTTCGACCGGGTCCAGGACTTCCTGTCCTCCTCCCCCGGCGACCAGCAGGAGCTCTACGTGCTGGCCGAGAAGAAGATCGCCGAAGCCGCCCAGGCCAGCGACCTGCGCACCCGTGCCGACCAGAACACCAAGGCCATGCTCCGAGGCATGCTGGAGACCCTCGGCTTCGACAAGGTCACCGTCAAGTTCGCCGACGAGCCCTGACCGCTGACCGGCCAGACGGCCCTCACCCGGACGACCCCGGCCGAACAGGCTCGCCCGGGCGCCCCGGTCAGCGTCTCTGTCTCAGTCGATGGCCGCCAGGAGCTCGTCGGCGGCCTGGTAGGGATCGAGACCGGCGTCCAGGACACGAGTGGCGAGGGCGTCGAGACGCTGGTCCCCGTGGAGATCGGCGAAGCGGGAGCGGAGCACGGCCAGGGCGATGGCCTCGATCTCGTCCCGGGCCCTGACATGACGCCGGCGGCTGAGCTCCCCCGACTCCTCAAGGTAGGCCAGATGCTTGTCCAGGGCGTCGACCAGGTCTTCGGCGCCCTCACCCCGATAGGCCACGGTCGGCACGATCGGCGGCTTCCACGCGCGCTCGACGAGGGCGATCATGTTACGGAGCTCGCGGATGGTCGCCTGGGCGCCGTCGCGATCGGCCTTGTTCACCACGAACACGTCGGCGATCTCCAGGATGCCCGCCTTGGCCGCCTGGATGCCGTCGCCCATGCCCGGGGCGAGCAGCACGATGGTGGTGTCGGCCAGGGAGGCGATGTCCACCTCGGCCTGGCCGACCCCGACGGTCTCGATGAGGATGACCTCGCACCCGGCGGCGTCCAGGACGCGCAGCGCCTGGGGCGTGGCCCAGGACAACCCGCCGAGATGACCGCGACTGGCCATCGACCGGATGAACACCTCCGGGTCGGTGGCGTGATCCTGCATGCGCACCCGGTCGCCGAGCAGGGCCCCGCCGGTGAACGGCGAGGAGGGGTCCACGGCGAGCACGCCGACCTTCTTGCCCCGCTTGCGGAACGCCTGGACCAGCATCCCGGTGGAGGTGGACTTGCCCACGCCGGGAGAACCGGTGAGCCCGATGACCCGGGCCCGGCACGGCCGGCCCGCGCAGAGCTCGGCCGTGATCTCCCGGAGCATGGGCGAGCCGTTCTCCACCATGGAGATCAGCCGGGCCACGGCCCGGGGCTGCCCTTCTCGCGCCCGCGCGACCAGGTCGGAGATCTCCGCGGCCGGTGACCGCCCGTTTCGCGAGGCCAGGTCGGAAACCCCCACGGTCAGGCCGAGGGGACGCGGATGATCAGGGCGTCGCCCTGGCCGCCGCCACCGCACAGACCGGCGGCGCCGAGGCCGCCGCCCCTGCGCTTGAGCTCGTGGGCCAGGGTCAGGACGATGCGGGCACCGGAGGCGCCGATCGGGTGGCCGACGGCGATGCCTCCGCCGTTGACGTTGATCTTCTCAAGCGGGACGCCGAGTTCCTTGGCCGACTGGATGACGACCTGGGCGAAAGCCTCGTTGATCTCCAGCAGGTCGAGGTCCTCGACCGAGAGCCCCTGCTTGCCGAGCGCGTGCTTGATCGCGTTGGCGGGCTGGGACTGGAGCGAGTTGTCGGGCCCGGCCACGTTGCCGTGCGCGCCGATCTCCGCCAGCCACTCGATGCCCAGCTCTTCGGCCTTGGCCTTGGACATCACGACCACCGCGCAGGCGCCGTCGGAGATCTGCGAGGCCGACCCGGCCGTGATCGTGCCGTCCTTGGTGAACGACGGCCGTAGCCGCGCCAGGACCTCGGCGGTGGTGTCGCCGCGCACGCCCTCGTCGGCGGAGAACACCACCGGGTCGCCCTTGCGCTGCGGGATCGACACGGGGACGACCTCGTCGTCGAACACGCCGTTCTTGATCGCCGCGGCGGCGAGCTGGTGGGAGCGGGCCGAGAACTCGTCCTGTTCCTCGCGGGTCAGGCCGAGGCGCGCGTTGTGCCGCTCGGTGGACTCGCCCATGGCTATCTGGTCGTAGGCGTCGGTGAGCCCGTCGAAGGCCATCGAGTCGACGATGCCGGCGCCGCCGTACTTGACCCCCTTGCGCAGGCCGGGCAGCAGGTGCGGGGCGTTCGACATGGACTCCATGCCGCCCGCGACCACGATGTCGAACTCGCCCGCCCTGATGAGCTGGTCGGCCAGGGCGATGGCGTCCAGTCCGGACAGGCAGACCTTGTTGATCGTCAGCGACGGCACGGTCATGGGGATCCCGGCCTTGACGGCTGCCTGGCGGGCGGGGATCTGCCCCGATCCGGCCTGCAGCACCTGACCCATGATCACATACTGCACGGCTTCGGGAGCGACGCCGGAGCGCTCCAGCGCGGCCTTGATGACGATACCGCCGAGCTCGACGGCCGACAGGTCGGACAGCGAGCCGAGCAGTCGGCCGATGGGGGTGCGAGCTCCGGCGACGATGACGGAAGCAGACATAGGGGCCTCCCTGGCGGGACTTGGGGCGACTTTGCCACCATACCCATGAGCACCCGAGTGACCGCCATGGAGGTTGGCCCTATGTTCATGCGTATCGATCATGTGGGAATCGCCTGCCACAACCTGGAAGAGAAGATCGCGCTTTTCGAGCAGACATTCGAACTCACCGTAGTGGCGCGGGAGATCAACGAAGAGCAAGGCGTCAAGGAAGCGATGTTGCACATCGCCGACGGCAATGGCGGCGGTTCCTACATACAGCTACTCGAACCGCTTGGTCCCGATACGCCCGTGGGCAAATTCCTCGCCAAGCGGGGCGAAGGGGTGCACCATGTCGCTTTCGGCGTCCCTGACGTGGGGCAAGCCCTCCAGCAGATCGGCGGCAAGGGAATCCGGCTTCTCGACGAGAAACCGCGACACGGCTCGATGGGCTCCTCCATCGCATTCCTTCATCCCAAAGATGTTGGAGGAATGCTCACGGAGCTCGTTCAGGCTGCGGAAGATTAACCGGCTCTGACGTCGAACACAAGAAAGGTCCATACGTAACAAGTCACGCAGAAAGTCGGAGGGGACCTCCAACATGCCAACACCGGAGTACGCTGGCCTATCACCGGACGTGGACCCCGCCACGGCTCCGCCTCGGATGTCCGAAACCCCCCGTCCGGCCCGTGTAGCCGCCTCGACAACCCAGGATCGAGCCTCCATGCAGTCCGACATCGACGCCCAGCTCAACAACTTCTTTGAAGACGCCCCCGCTCGGGAATTCGACGTGGTGCTTCGCGGCTATGACCGGCACCAAGTGCACGACCATCTGAAGCAGATCGACGCCGAGCTGCGTCAGGCCCGGGAGCAAGTTCAGGGCCTGCAGCGGGACCTGTCCGACTCCCAGCGTCAGTTGCAGGAGCAGGAGCGCCCGACCTACTCCGGTCTTGGGGCGCGGATCGAGCAGCTGCTGCGCCTCGCGGAGGAGCAGGCCACCGAGCTGGTCCAGGCGGCCCGCTCCGAGGCCAACGAGATCAAGGCCTCGGCCAAGGTCGAAGCCGCCGACCTGCGCGCCGCAGCGGAGAACGAGGCGGCCGAGAAGCGCGCCCTGGCCACCCGTGAGGCCGAGGAGATGCGCACCAACGCGGAGCGCGAGGCCGAGGAGATCCGCTCGACCTCCCGCCGCGAGGCGGATGAGCTGACCTCCACCACCGAGCGCGAGGTCGCCAAGGTGCGGGCCACCGCCGACCACGAGGTGGCCGAGAAGCGCGCCGACGCCGAGCGCGAGATCGCCAAGCTGCGCACCACCGCCGAGCGCGAGGTCGCCCAGCTCCGTGCCTCGACCAAGCGCGAGCGCGACGAGATCCTCACCACCGCCAAGCGCCAGGCCGACGAGATGCGCGCCCAGGCTCAGCGGGTCCTGGAGGAGTCCGAGGCCAAGCGCGCCCAGGACGAGGCCGAGTTCGAGATCCAGCTGGCCTCCCGCCGCGAGGAGGCTGAGCGCCAGGAGGCCGAGCGTCACGCCACCGCCCAGGCCAACACGCAGAAGCTGGTCGCCGAGGCCGAGCAGCGGGCGTCCACCGCCGAGCAGCGCGCCACCAAGGCGACCCAGCAGGCCGAGCAGACCCGCCGCGAGGCCGACACCCACGCCAAGCAGCTGCTGGCCAACGCACGCAAGAACGCCGACCAGCTCGTGGCCGACGCCAAGACGAGCTCCGAGACGATCGTCTCCGAGGCCAAGGCCGAGGCCGAGCGGAGCCGCTCGGTCGCCCAGCGCCAGGTCGACGAGCTGACCCGTCAGCGCGACAGCATCACCAGCCACCTCGCGCAGCTGCGCCAGCTGCTCGGCGGTGCACCGCTCCCGGCTTCCGAGCCGGAGCCCGCGATCGCCGCCGCCCCGGCCAAGCCGGCCATTCCCGCGGCCAACGGCGAGAAGCCGGTCACGACTCCCGCCAAGGCCGAGGCGAAGGACGACGACGCGGAGTGGTGGCAGGAGTAGCACCATCCCCTTCTGGGGCATCGACGACGGCTACGGGAGAGCCTGGCGACCTTGAGGTCGCTAGGCTCTCCTCTGTTGTCCCGTCGCCGTCTCGCGCGGCTGTACGCACTAGGAGCAGCAGTGCCTGAATCGTCTCAGCTATCCGACGAGCCCAAGGTGCCTGCCCCGAGCCCCCGCACCTCTCCCGAGGCCTCTGACGGGCACACCGCGCCGTACGGCAGGCCCTTCGAGGCCTCCGAGGAGCACGCGGCGCCGTACGGCAAGCCGGGCAAGCCGCTGGCCAAGAGCCCGTTCCTGATCGGCCTGACCGCCGGCATGGGCCTGCTGACCGCGTGGGCACTGGCCCAGGCCCTGGTCACCGCGCGCAACGTGATCGTGCTGGTCGTGGTGGCGCTGTTCCTCGCCGTGGGACTCAACCCGGCCGTCGAGGCGCTCCAGCGGCGCAGGATGGCCCGGCGCTGGGCCATCCTGATCGTCTTCGGCGCGGTGATCCTGTTCTTCGTGCTCTTCGGGCTGGCGATCGTCCCGCCGGTGAGCCAGGAGATCACCGCGTTCGTCGGCGCGGTCCCCGGCTACGTCCAGGAACTGCTCGCCAACCCCACGCTCAAGAAGCTGGACGGCGAATACCAGATCCTGACCAGGATCGCCGACTACATCACCAGTGGCGGTCTCGCCCAGGTCGTGGCGGGAGGACTGGTCGGCGCGGGGGCGGTGGTGTTCAGCGCGTTCTTCTCCGGGGTCACGCTGCTGGTCCTGACCCTGTATTTCCTCGGCTCGCTGCCCTCGATCAAGGACTACCTCTTCGGGCTCGTGCCGAGCAGCCGCAGAGGACGGACGCGCGCGCTCGGCGACGAGATCCTCGACGGCATCGGCGGCTATGTGGCCGGAAACCTGCTGATCTCGGTGATCGCGGGCGTGGTCACCTGGGTGTTCCTCACCGTCCTGGGCGTCGAATACGCGCTGGCCCTCGCCCTGATCGTGGCGGTCACCGACCTGATCCCGCTGGTCGGCGCGACGATCGGCGCGGTGCTGGTGAGCGTGGTCGCGCTGCTCCAGTCGGGAACGCTCGGCATCGCCTGCGCGATCTTCTTCCTCGTCTACCAGCAGGTTGAGAACTATCTGGTCTACCCGCGCGTGATGAAGCGCTCGGTGGACGTCGCCCCGGCGGTCACCGTGATCGCCGCGCTGTTCGGCGGCGCGCTGCTCGGCATCGTCGGGGCGCTGCTGGCCATCCCGGTGGCCGCGGCGATCGCGCTGATCATCCGTGAGGTGGTGCTCCCCCGGCAAGCTCGCCTATGAATCCGGCCACCGCGCGGTTGAACGCCTCGGGCTGCTCCATCCCGCTCAGGTGACCCGCCTTCTCGATCACGGCCAGCCGCGCGTCCGGCACGGCTTCGGCCATCGCCTCGGCATCGGCGAGCGGGGAGATCTCGTCCTCCTCCCCCACGATCACCAGCGCGGGCACCTTGAGCCCGCGCAAGGTGCCGAAGGAGTCGGGACGGCCCGCCATCGCCCGCTGAGCCCAGGCCACGGCCTGCGGCGGGGCCGACTGGACCAGCCCCCGCACCCGGCCGAACACCATCGCCCTGCGCCGTATGGTGGTCTGCCCGATCAGCGCCGGAAGCATCTCCTCCAGCAGAACCGATGTGCCGTCTTCGACCACGGCGGCGGCGATGCGCTCACGGTTCGCCCTGGTCGCCTCGGAGTCGGCCCCCGCCCTGGTGTCGGCGAGGATCACCCCCAGCAGCCGGTCGGGGTGACGGCGGCACAGGGCCATCGTCACACAGCCCCCCATGGACTGGCCCCCGATGACGGCCCTGTCGACGCCCTCGTGATCGAGCAGGCGCACGACGTCGTCGGCCATCACGTCGAGAGAGGGCGCGTCGTCCCCGAGCACCGAGCCGCCGAAGCCCCGCAGGTCGGGAGTGATGACCTTGCAGTGCGCGGCCAGGCCCTCGCGCTGTGCCAGCCACATGGCGGACGACAGAGGGAGCGCGTGGAGAAGGACGACCGGAAGTCCCTCGCCCGCCGATCGTGTGTACAGGTCCACGCGATCCACGGTAATCGCGGACTCTCGATCTTGCACCCCTTGATTTACAAGGGTTGTCATGGCCTTGGACATCGGCTCCGGGTCCCGGACAGGTCCCCGCCGTCGTGGGGATCAGTGGGGATCACGGTCGAGGGCCGGTGACGATCCACCGCCGGTGACGGCCCGGCCCGGAGCGGTGACGGCCCGGTCCGAAGCCTGGGACGTCGGCCCCGGGTCCCACCCCCGCGCGCCGCTTAACCGCGACGCGGCGGGAGAATCTCCGCCTTCAGGCCTGGGAGGAGTTCAAGAACCGGCGATCTCCGTGGGGAGAGGGTAGGCGGCCGGGTTCACCCTCCGGACGATCTCGTTGAGGACGATCCGCACGTACGGCTCACCGACCCACAGGTGCTTGGCGCCGTCCACCCCGACGACCTCGGCCTGGGGCACCCGGGCGAAACGCTTACGCGCCTCCTCCGGCTGGAGGTAGTCGTCGAACTCGGGGACCAGCGCGGTCAGCGGGCGGCCGAACTCCGCCCACGCGTCCAGATCCGCGTCGGTGGCCCGGTGCAACGGCGGGGAGAGAAGGATGGCGCCCTCCACGAGCGGGTCGTGGCCCCACTTGAGCGCGAGCTCGGTGCCGAAGGACCAGCCGACCAGCCAGGTCCGGGGCAGGTCGTGGAACTCGGCGTATTCCAGCGCGGCGGCGACGTCCAGGCGCTCCTCCTGTCCCCCGCCGAAGGCGCCTTCGGACGTGCCCCGGTCGGAGGTGGTGCCACGGGTGTTGAACCGCAGCACGGCCAGATCCGCCAGCGCGGGCAGCCGGTTGGCGGCCTTCTTGTAGACGTGGCTGTCCATCATGCCGCCATGCGTGGGCAGTGGGTGCAGGCAGACCAGCGTGGCCACCGGGGGCCTGTCCGCTGGAAGGGCCAGCTCACCGACGAGCGTCAGCCCGTCGCCGGTGTGCAGCTCGATCGGCTCCCTGCGCGCGGGCAGCACCGTAGAGGCCCTGATCTCCATGTATTTCCCACTCCGTCTCTTGCTCGGCGTTTCGCCCAGGGCGAGAGCCCGAGGGCTTTCGCACCGAAGGTGTTCGAGGGCCGGGCGCCGGCGGACCGAAGGTCCGGGAGGAGCGCCGCGGGGCCGTCTTCAGTATCCGGCCCGGCCGGGACCGCACCTGCCTCAGTATCTGGTCCGGCCGGGACCGCGCTTGACCCGATTGCGCCAGCACGCCGTGTGCCAGTGCCTGCGCTCGTCCTCCCCGCCCGCCCACGCGGGCCAGCTCACCAGGTGCGGAAGGCCCGATCTGATCTCCTGGTCGCAGCCGGGGCACCGGTAGACCTTGTCCGCTCCGGCCCCGGTGACCCTGCGCACGTGCCAGTCGCCGTCGGGCCACTCCTCGACAAGGTCGACACCGGGCACGAACCGGCCGACGGGACGGGAGGAGCCCCGGCTGCCTCCCCTGTCGAAGGGGTCCGCCCTGCGGGCTTTGCGGGGGCTCATGGCAGGTCTCGGATGCTTCGCACCCCGGCCGTGACGAGCTGGTCGAGCAGCGGCGCGGGCGCGAAGGACGGCTCGCGATACTCGGCGTAGAGGGCACGCAAACCATCGCGAACGGTCTTCAGCCCCAGCTCGTCAAGCATCTCGAACGGCCCCGCCGGGTAGCCGCAGCCGAGCTTCATCGCCGCGTCGATGTCTTCGACACCGGCGTAGCCGGAGTCGAGCATCCGCACGGCGTCGTTCAGATACGGGTAGAGAAGCGCGTCCACCACGAACTCGGCCCGGTCCTTGCACAGCACCGGCGTGCGGCCGGTGATCCGTACCAGGCCCTCCACGGCGCGTACGGCCTCGGACGAGGTGAGCACCGTGGAGGCGACCTCGGCGACCTTGTCCCCGACCAGGTGCAGGCCGACGAGGCGCTCGGGGCTCGGAAGCTTCACGGCCAGCTCGACCACGGGATTGCGGGACAGCGCGAGGACCACGTCGGCGTCCTCAGGCGGCGCGGTCTTGAAACCGGCGGCGGAGAGCTGGGCGGCCAGCTCTTCGGCGCCCTCCCCCAGCACCGCCACCGAGTTCACCGACGGCTTGCCCGCCGGGGGCGAGGACCCCGCGCCCTCTCCCCGGTAGAAGCCGCCACCGGACTTACGGCCGAGCAGACCGGCGGTGACCAGCTCGCGCAGGATCGGCGCGGGGGCGTGGCGGCGGTCACGGCTCTCCTGGAACAGCACCGACAGCACCTCGTAGGAGGTGTCCAGGCCGATCAGGTCGAGCAGGGCGAAGGGGCCCATCGGCAGCCCCACGCCGAGCCTCATCGCGGCGTCGATGCCGTCACGGGTGGCCAGGCAGCTTTCCAGCAGGACGGCGGCGTGGTTGAGGTAGGCGAGCAGCAACCGGTTGACCACGAACCCGGCGCGGTCGCCGACCGTCACCGGGGTCTTGCCGAGCCTTCGCGCGAGGGCCGCCACCTCCTCCGCCAGGCCGTCCTCGGTGATCACCGTGTGGATCACCTCGACCAGCTTCATGACCGGCGCAGGGTTGAAGAAGTGCATGCCGACGACCTGGCCGGGCCTGGTGGTGGTGGCCGCGATCTCGGTGACCGAGAGCGAGGACGTGTTGGTCGCGAGCACCGCGGACGGCTTGCAGATCCGGTCGAGGTCGGTGAAAAGGGCCCGCTTGAATTCCATGACCTCGGGGATGGCCTCGATCACCAGGTCGGCGTCGGCGAGATCTTCCAGGGATGTGGTGAAGCTCACCCTGCCGAGGATCTCCATACGTTCGGCCTCGCTCAGCTTGCCCTTCGCCAGAGCCTTGGCCGTGGAACTCTCCAGGTGACCGCGGCCGCGCTCCAGTGCCGCCGGGTCGGCCTCCACGCCGATCACCGCGAGCCCTCCACGGGCGAGCACCTCGGCGATCCCCGCGCCCATCGTGCCGAGCCCGACCACTCCGGCCTTTTCAAAGCTGCGCGTCATAGCGCTCAGTCTCCCAGAGGTGTCCGTCCCACCTCAAAACCGGCTTGCGCCATCGGCACCGGGATCTCCCCGATAGGGTTCAGAACTGTTTGAGAAAACGTGAGCGAACGTGAGTGAACGCCTGTTTCAATGAGGGTGTGAAGCTTGCCCAGTGGGCGCGGTCGCAGGGCATTCACCCGCAAACCACTTGCCGATGGTTCCGGGAGGGCAAGATGCCCGTCCCAGCGCGCGATCGGGCGCTGCGGGCCGTCGCCGCCACCAAAGCCAGCCCTGGCCGGGTGCCCTCGTGAAGGTTGCCCAGGCATACCGGTTCGCCCTCGACCCCACCCCCGCGCAGGCCGCCGCGTTGGCATCGCACTGCGGCGCGGCGCGGTTCGCGTTCAACTGGGGGCTGGCCCGCGTCAAGGCCGCCCTGTCCCAGAGGGAGGCGGAGAAGACCTACGGGGTGCCCGAGGAACTGCTGACCGAGGTGCCGTGGTCGCTGTACGGCCTGCGCCGAACATGGAACGCCGCCAAGGACCAGGTGGCGCCGTGGTGGGCGGACAATTCCAAGGAGGCCTACAGCTCCGGCCTGGACGCTCTGGCGCGGGCGTTGAAGAACTGGTCGGCCTCCCGCAAGGGCGAGCGAAAAGGCAAACCTGTGGGGTTTCCCCGGTTCAAGGCCAAGCACCGCGCCGCGCTGTCGTGCCGGTTCACCACCGGTGTCATCCGCCTCGAGGCCGACCGGCGTCATGTGACCCTGCCCCGGCTGGGCACCATCCGCACCGCCGAATCCACCCGCAAACTGGCCCGCCACCTGGAGCGCGGCACCGGCCGGATCCTGTCGGCCACCATCCGAAACGAGGGCGGGCGCTGGTTCGTGGCGTTCACCTGCCAGATCGACCGCGC